>SMXJ01000047.1 GCA_004356305.1 Bacteroidota bacterium
AAGAGTTTTGCGTCAATATTTAAGTGATGACTTATCGTTTATGAATAATAATTTTCTTGGTAATATTTTTTTGAGTATCCTCATCGATCAGATGTAAGAAGTAAATACCTTCTTCCATCCCACTAACATTTATTCTATTTTCCGAATCAGAAAGATTCCCGGAAAGAATTTCTCTTCCCAGAACATCATAGAAACGATAAATTAAACTGGGGTATAGCGAATTCATAACTATGATATAATCGGAGGCAGGATTTGGAAATATGTCAAAACGATCTGTAATTTCTATATCGATAATGTTCAAAGCGTTTTGTAGCACATCAATAGTAATTTGTCCGGTTCCAATGGGATCCAGCCAGTCGTTTAACCTTGTTTCGGGCGTATTACCATCGTTCCATGATATCCCCAAACGACCGTATATATCATATTCGTTATTATTTTCAATACCATTACAAAACGATTGTCCGGCATACAATTGTCCAATAATCCTTCCGTCTTCATTAAACAAAGGAGATCCGGAAGAACCGCTTTCGGTGGTTCCTATTTCCCAACCATCACCATTTCCCGCGGAAATTCCTTTTATGAGCCAAACATCGGTTCCATTTGCGATTTCTTTTACCGCACCGTCATCATCCCGACATATTTTCATTATGTCCCCGTTGGGGTGATGTATCCCTACCTGATATTCTGGTAAGGCATCACTATTATCCCAGCCTGCAAAGGCTACATCCCAAGACGGGGGAATGGAATTATACAACTCGACCAAAGCAAAATCCGATTTGCTGTTACTCGCTCTGAATTCTGCGCCACTCATCGTAAAATTACTCTGTATATCGGCACTGTTTTCGATTGAACCACAAATAGGATTCGGGCTCATCCAATTAAATCGAACGGACCAAAGTGCCGGATCTGAATTATCCAAACAATGGTTCGAAGTGAGTAAGAAAGGTGTCTTATCCAAAAAAGTATTATTGATCAATGAAGCCGAACACAGATATCCATTACCCAGATTTAGTAAGGCAACGGACTTTTTGACCAAATTCTTATGAGCTTCAAAATCACTTCCAACGAAGCAATTTACATCATAATTACAATCGCCTGAGTCGTTCAATCCTCTGGTCCCATCCACCCATGAACTAATACGTCCAATTCGGTATCCATGAATGATACTCTCTATTTCCAGCTCGACAACTCCTACGGCATAAGAGGGCTCAAAATATTCGACCCAAATCTCATCTCCCGTTACAAACCACGAGCCAAGTACCTTTGACGATCTGTTGTTTTGATGTGAATAGGTTTTCGATATGTCGGTTCTATCCCCATTGTAAAGATGTAATCTTGCACCAACAGGCAAATGAAAATCAATGAAATTTACGCTCATATTTATCGCCTCGGGAGATTTGATCGCAATTCTCCAAACTCTGTCTCCATTTTCCAGAGTACTCCAAATGCCATTGGTTCTCAAATTCAACTTGATTTGACGTGTTACACCATAACGCCAAGGCAAACTTTTATCCAGATCATTGATCTTATCTTCCTGCCGTATTAGTTCCAGATTTAACGGAGGTAACAAAATAGGATCTACCATTTCAAGGTTTAAATTCCAACTAACAGGATCCTTTTCATTTGTTTCTTGAGAGAAAGTAGAAACAAACGGAATGAATAAAAGAAGAAGTAGAAGTAACCTTTTCATTCTGAATACTAGTTGGTTGCAACAGTGTAACATATAAAGATAATCCTTTATTTTAATTAAAAAAATTAAAACTTCGGGCTAAAAAATCACTTAACCAGCTGATAAGGGCTTCGTATTGCCAAGGAGTTCTCTTTATATAATCAGCATGGCATCTCCATAGGTATAAAAACGGTACTTTTCTTTGATCGCTATGGCGTAAGCTTCCTTCACAAATTCGTGTCCTGCAAAGGCTGCAACCATCATCAACAAAGTAGATTTTGGCGTATGGAAGTTGGTAACCATACAATTAGCAATACTGAAATCGTAGGGAGGAAAGATGAACTTATTAGTCCAACCCGTATATGCGTTCAACGTATTATTTGAAGAAACCGAACTCTCCAACGAACGCATCGTTGTAGTACCTACCGCACAAATCCGATTTTTCTTAATAATCGCATTATTAATAATATCCACTGCCCTCTGCTCAATAATAATCTCTTCGCTATCCATCTTATGTTTGGATAAGTCTTCTACTTCGACCGGACTAAAGGTCCCAAGACCTACATGAAGGGTTATTTCCGCAAAATAGATCCCATTAATTTCCAGACGTTTCAGCATATGTTTTGAAAAATGCAACCCGGCGGTAGGTGCAGCAACGGCGCCTTCAGATTTCGCGAAAATGGTCTGGTAACGCTCCGCATCTTCGGGCTCTACATCGCGTTTGATATATTTGGGTAGTGGTGTCTCACCCAGTTCTGTCAATTTATAACGAAATTCTTCATACGACCCATCATACAGGAATCTAAGTGTTCTTCCGCGGGAAGTGGTATTATCGATCACTTCAGCAACCAATGATTCGTCATCACCAAAATAGAGTTTGTTTCCAATTCTAATTTTACGTGCAGGATCTACCAATACATCCCAAAGACGTGTCTCACTGTTCAATTCGCGAAGCAGGAAAACTTCAATCCGGGCTCCGGTTTTTTCCTTGTTTCCAAACAGACGGGCGGGAAAAACTTTCGTATTATTCAATACCATTACATCATCTTCCTTAAAATATTCAATCAAATCCTTGAACATTTTATGTTCGATCTTTTTGGTCTCACGGTCAAGGACCAATAAACGGGCCTCATCCCTATTGGGAGATGGATATTCGGCGAGTAAATCGCCTGGCAGATCAAAACCAAAGTTGGATAATTTCATTCCCATATCAAGTGTGTTTTATTTCGAAAGACGGCAAATATACAACCTCAAAGCAGGGGTTGTCAAGTAAATGTCTATTTATTATCGAAAATCAATATCGAATCCTACTTTCTTCAAATCTTCCCAATAAGAGGGGAAGGATTTAGTCACCACATCACAATCATTTATAGTAATAGGAACTTTCAACGCCAAAGGAGCAAAGGCCATAGCCATACGGTGATCATTATGCGTATTGATCTCAATCTTTTCTGAAATCGGTTCGGAAGGATATAACTGTAAGGAATCTTCAGTGATGGATACCTGAGCACCCAGTTTTTCCAATTCAATTTTTAAGGCCAGGAGACGATCGGTCTCTTTAATTTTAAGAGTGTGTAAGCCCGATAAAAAACAACCCTTCCCCAAGCCGAAACAGCTCACCGCGATGGTTTGAGCAAGGTCCGGTGTATGGATCAGATCAAGTGTCATGGTGTCTATATTCTTCTTATCCGAATTCGAAAGTATGAGGGTTTCTTCCAATGGATCAAAGTGGGTTGTCACGCCTAATTTTTCATAAATAACTTCGAGCGCTGCATCTCCTTGTAAGCTTTCTTTCTTATATTTTCTTAAGGTCACCGTTGCTGCGTCAGAAAGTGCTACTATGCTGTAAAAATAAGAAGCCGAACTCCAGTCACTCTCTACTGTAAGTGTCAATTCCTCGATCTTTTCAGAAGGATCTATCACGATCCTATTTTCGGAAAAAGAACAGGTTATGCCTATACTTTTCAGAAGAGACATGGTCATACCAATATAGGGCGATGAAGTTACTTTTCCCTCTAAGTGAATGGTCAGCCCTTTGCGCAATGAAGGTGCAATCAGCATCAAGGCCGAAATATATTGACTACTGATACCGGTCTCAACGGTCACAACATCGTTTGTGAGTTCCTTTCCAATTATTTTCAATGGAGGAAAGCCCTCTTCCTTCACGTATTCAATGTGAGCTCCTAATTCACGCAAGGCACGCACCAAAACAGTAATTGGACGTTTCTGCATACGATTGCTTCCTGTTATTGTCACTATTTTACCTTTCTGAGATGCAAAATAGGCGGTTAAAAAACGCATAGCTGTCCCGGCATGATGAATATCGACAATACCCATATCTGTTTTTAATCCTTCGGAAAGTACGGCAGTGTCATCACTGTTGGACAAATTATCAATCTTCAGGTTGGGGTACAAGGCTTGTAATATCAACAATCGATTGGACTCGCTTTTAGAGCCGGTTATCTCAATATGGGCGTCAAATTTTAGATGCTTTTGACAAGAAAGAAGCGCTTTCATTTACTCTGGTCTTCGCGTTTCAATTTGGCCCAAAACTTTCCGTAGCTAACCATAAAACCGGCGATGAATCCGGCGATGGGGATCATCCATATTTTTTTATTCTGAATAATGGCGTAGAAAAAATTAGATGAAAAACCTGTGGCGACCCATTGTATAACTAAAAGAATGGCAAGATAGGCTACGCTTAAAAAAGCTACAGATCTCCAAAAACCTTCATACGTTAAAACACGCTTGATCATTATTTGAGTTTTTCGTTATTTTGATGACGATCGTGATCCCGCCCGGCCTTTTTTAGCATCTTTTTATCGAAAGTTTCCTGAAGGTTGATCCCGGTTTGATTGGCAAGGCAAAGCACCACGAACATCACATCGGCAAGCTCTTCTCCCAGATCTTTATCTTTATCGCTTTCCTTTTCACTCTGTTCTCCATAGCGGCGGGCGATAATACGAGCCACCTCTCCCACTTCTTCTGTAAGTTGCGCCATATTGGTCAATTCATTAAAATAACGAACACCGTGTTCTTTTATCCATATATCAACCGCTTTTTGGGCGTCTTGTATGTTCATTTTGTTTCTATTTTTGAGAGGATAATCAAAATAAGTGCTTAATATGAATCGATGAATATTGAAGAGCTATTGTAACGCTAAACTAAACAAATTTGCATAAGCAAAAAACTATTCTCTGGTCTTTGAATCGATGTTAATGGTAACCGGTCCGTCATTGATCAAAGCAACGTCCATCATGGCTCCAAACTCACCGGTCTGCACTTTCTCACCGATCTCGGTTTTAAGTTGTGTTATAAAAGCCTCATACAAAGGGATCGCGATCTCAGGACGAGCGGCTTTTATAAAGGAAGGCCTGTTTCCCTTTTTAGTGCTGGCATGCAATGTAAATTGGCTCACCACAAGCACTTCTCCGTCAATGTCGAGTAGCGAGTTATTCATAGCACCATCTGCATCTCCAAAAACCCTCAAACGAGCGATCTTTCGACATAACCAATCGATATCTTCTCCGGTATCCGAGAATTCGATACCTAAAAACACGAGGAGGCCATTACCGATTGCAGAAACCACTCTTCCATCAATGGTAACCGAAGCCTCTTTCACTCTTTGGATCACAGTTCTCATTCGTTACTGTAATTATCAATCCGGTAGTGTTCTTCCTCACCTTCTAACATTTGTAGATAACTTTTATACCGCGACCATGCAATTTCTTCTTTCTCCAAAGCTTCTTTTACCCCGCATTTGGGTTCTTCGATGTGCAAACAATTATTGAATTTACAGTACTGCTTCAGTTTAAAAAATTCGGGGAAATAGTCTCCCAATTCCTCTTCATCCATCTCAACTACTCCAAACCCTTTGATCCCGGGTGTGTCTATGATCTGTGAATCGAACGACAGATCATACATCTGCGTAAAGGTGGTGGTATGCTGCCCTTGTTGATGTTGCTCGCTAATTTCAGAAGTTTTTAAATTCAATCCCGGCTCCAGGGCATTGACCAAAGTCGATTTTCCAACACCACTATGCCCTGAAAACATGCAGACTTTTTGCTTCATCAGTGCTTTCACCTTCTCAATATTCTTATCCGTTTTTGCTGAAATAGCTACACATTCATATCCGATATTTCGATACAGTGCAGCCAGGTATTTTATCTCTTTGAGTTCTTCTTTATTATAAGTATCCACTTTATTGAAAAGTAATACGGCCTTTATGCTATACGCTTCGGCCGTAACTAAAAAACGATCGATAAAGGATGTGAAAGTAGCCGGATTGTTAAGCGTTACAAGTAAAAAGGCGATATCGATATTCGCCGCTATAATTTGTGTTTGCTTAGCCAGTTTGACGCTCTTACGAATAATATAATTCTCCCGCGCATCTATCTCATAAATAATTCCCACCGTTTCATCCCCTTTGGTTTCCGTTTTAAAATAAACATGGTCCCCAACCGAAACCGGGTTGGTATTTTTACTTCCACTGATTCGAAATTTACCTTTAATTCGGCATTCGTAAAAAATACCGTTCTCGGCTTTTACGGTATACCAGCTTCCGGTAGATTTATAGACGGTTCCTTTCATGGCTCTATTCAGTAGAACAAAAATAGCCACTTTTGGTAAGAATAAAGTCTTGTTTAATCGAATTAAATTTAACCGGAGTAAAATCCATATCAAAAAGAAAAGCCTGAAGAAACATTATTTCCTGCACTAAAGCAATAAAGATCACTTCTTATAGATAACTTCCTGATGGTTGATAGACTCCTGATGAATGGCCTTAAATACTCTCATTATAAACTCTTCACTCAAATTTTGATCCTCTCCATCCAGGATCATCTTACCCAAAATTTCATTCCAACGTTTTGTTTGCAGAATGGCAACATTGTTATCCCGTTTCAAAGCCCCAATAGCATCACTGATCTTCATACGTTTTCCGAACATTTCGATTAGCTGATGATCGACCACGTCGATTTTAGTTCGGGCCATAGCTAACTTATTCTTGAATTCGATAGCATCCCCCTCGGCTACTCTAATCTTTAGATCGGACGTCATTTGTGCGAGCGCTTTTGGGGTGATCTGCTGATTAGCGTCACTCCAGGCCTTGTCAGGTTCGAAATGAGTTTCCACCATCAAACCATCATAATTTAGATCCAAGGCCGTTTGACAAAGGTCGAATATAATATCGCGACGTCCCGCGATATGTGATGGGTCCAAAATAAGTGGTAAATTCGGATATTGCGTTTGCAGATCGATGGGTATTTGCCATTCCGGGTTATTTCGATATCGCGTTTTTTCGTAAGTGGAAAATCCTCTGTGGATCACACCGAGATTCTTAATATCTGACTCATAGAAACGTTCTACTGCTCCTAACCACAGTGCCAGATCGGGATTGACCGGGTTTTTGATAAGAACCGGTTTTTCGGTCCCTTTCAGGGCTTCTGCAATTTCCTGAATCATAAAAGGCGATACGGTAGTTCGCGCACCGATCCACAATATATCTATATCGTATTTTAAAGCTAAATCTACATGATAAGGGTTGGCCACTTCAGTAGTGGTAAGCATTCCTGTTTCTTCTTTGGCCCTTTGTAACCATTTCAGTCCCAATGCGCCTACACCCTCGAAATTACCCGGCCGAGTGCGAGGTTTCCATATACCGGCTCGTAACACTGTGGCATCGGTATCTTTTAATTGGTGTGCAATTTTCAAGACTTGTTCCTCGGTTTCGGCACTACAAGGACCGGCGATCACCAAAGGATGTGCCAGATCCATGTTGTTCAACCAGGTACGTAGTTCTTTTTTATCTTCCATCTTCCAAAACGTTTGTGAGTTCACTTGGCACGTTTTCCCGATTTTGTGTATAGGTTCCTAATATTTTCAGTTCTTTGACCGAATTCTCCAATTGTTCAATGGCGTTATAAAAGTTATTGATATTATCGAAGATAACGTCAACAAAGAACGCATATTTCCATGGTGATCCCAGCACTGGCAGGGATTGTATTTTTGTCAAATTAATATCAACCCCGGCGAGCAGTTGCAAAGCGTTGCTAAGTGTACCTACCTCGCTTCCCAATACAAATCTTAATGTCGCCTTATTTGGCGTTTTCTCACTCAATGTAGCCCCTTTTTTACCGATCAGCACGAAGCGTGTCTGATTTTCTTTAATATCCTGGATATTGCTATCCAGTATCTTTAGGCCATATCTATCGGCTACTTGTTTCCCCGCAATAGCCGCAACCCCACTCAGATTGTACTCTTTGATGCGCTTTGCCTCACTGGCGGTGTCATTCCCTTCAATCACCTTGAACTGAGGTGGAAATTTGCGTAGGTAGTCTTTGCATTGCAATAAGGCTACCGGGTGTGAATGCACTTCAAAAATATCGATAATAGATTCACTTTCCAAAGACATTAAAAACATTTGAATATTGAGAAACACCTCATCAAAAATCTCAAAGTCTCCGGCTTCCACCAAATGGTAATTGGGTAAAATAGATCCTGCGATCGTATTTTCAATCGCTATGACTCCAAAATCAGCCTTGCCATACTTAACATTTTGTGTCACGACGTCAAAAGAGTCGCATTTTACAAGTTCGATCTGCCGAGTTGGAAATAATTTTTGAACGGCCTTATCGTGGAAAGATCCTTCGATGCCCTGGATTGCGATTTTCATCTGTTTTAGTTTTAAAATTTCGTCAAAAAAAAACCCGGAAGTCGATTCCAGGTTTTTACTATATAATGTTTAAATTCAATCACAAATCAACCCGGCTATTTCCGTAGAAAAAAAAAGTTAAAATATGTAAAAAATTTATTCATTGCTTATTTGTTAATGCTAAAGTATACATAGTTTTAGAACAACAAAATATTTTTTACGTTTATTTAAATATCTAGCTTTATCTTCGCAATTATGTCCATAGAAGTTTCTCATATTACCAAAACATACGGAATGATAAAAGCACTGAATGACGTGTCATTCTCTATTAAAAAAGGAGAAATTGTTGGATTCTTAGGTCCAAATGGTGCGGGGAAATCGACTCTAATGAAAATCCTGACCACTTATTTGAAGGCTACGGAAGGTTCTGCTGAGGTGAATGGTTTTAAAATTTCAGAAGAAAATAAGGAAGTCCAAAAAAGTGTAGGCTATCTACCGGAGCACAATCCGTTGTATTTGGACATGTTTGTAAAAGAATACCTTTCATTTAATGCTGAAATTTATAATATCCCAAAAACAGCGATTGAAAAAGTTATCGAGCAAACCGGACTCGGACCCGAAGCTCATAAAAAAATTGAACAACTTTCCAAAGGCTTTCGCCAGCGTGTGGGATTGGCCGCCGCACTACTACACGATCCCGAGGTATTGATCCTCGATGAACCTACCACGGGCCTGGACCCCAATCAACTTATCGAAATACGCAAGCTCATAAAAAATTTTGGAAAGCCCATGTCTGACGGACGGGCAGGTAAAACCGTATTGCTTTCTACACACATCATGCAGGAAGTGGAAGCCATATGTGACCGCGTAATTATTATCCATAAAGGAGCGATCGTGCTCGATAAACCCTTGAGTGAATTGAGTGATGACAAAGAGCAGGTCGTCGAGGTAGAGTTTGATTATAGGGTAGAGAAAGAAGCCCTCCAAAAGATCGATAAGGTTAATAAAGTGGAAAACTCAGTGGGATTTGTGTATCACATCTACTTTTCTACCCGAGAAGATATGAGAGCTAAAGTATTTGATTTTGCCCGGGATAATGGGTTGAAGATCCTTCAGTTATACCAAAAAAATACGACCTTGGAAAAGTTGTTTATCGAATTGACTACTGAGTCTGAAAAATAAGTCGCCCTGTAAAGAATTCCTGCACTTCAACAATAGGAGGTTCGTTCACCGCAATAATATCTCCCAATCCTCTTATTTCACCACGGATGGAATTCAGTGGATGTACTATCATTTTTTGGGTTCCTCTATGGAAGACCGTGAGATCGGTTACGAGAAGATCTGCTGCTTCTATCCTGCCATCCCCGTTAAAAATCTCAAATTTGGCCGTATTCGCAGTACCTGTGAAAAAAAAGTTCGAAATTCCGGATCCTATTAATTCGAGTGAGCCCACGTTCAGATCGAGTCTAAAGTCCCCATCGATATGAAATTCGTCATTATCGAAGGGATCATTAGAAATTAAAAGTAGTTCGGGAAAGCTTAGAACACCGTCACTTTCAACTGTTGTCCCGGAGCTATTGCGTATTTCTTTAATATTCGGTGAAGTAACGAATACCTTCGTTATTCCATAGTCTCTTACCACGTTACACCCATTGTTATTTACAACACTTAAGGTATTATTAATGACCTTCACCACTATATCATTCATCAGGTTTGAACCTGTCTCTACAACTACTCTTTGTTCGGGACCTTGAGAAAGGATTAATTGAACCCGTTCCCGCACGATTATTTTTTGAAAGGTTTTTAACTCAAAATCCTGTTGAACGATGGTTCCGGCTTTCTGAAAACAATTTAACCCATTTTCAGAATCACAACTCCAAAAAAGAACCAGCAATAGTAAGTAACTAAAATATTTTACATGTTTCATAATAATAACTATTTGGTTCATTACAATCTCACTCCAATTCCAAATTCAACCCCTTCGGCCTTCGCCCAATGTGATTTTACGGTTATCACGGCAAAGATGCGATCTTCCCAAAAATATCTTTTTACACCCAAACGGTTGTACACTCTGTTCTCAAATTCGAAATCCCATTTGGTGTAATAACCCAACTGAGCCACGAATGCTGTTCTATAAAATCGAAGTTCGTGACCTATAAAAACTCCTATTCTTATATAATCCTCTTCCCCTGTCAGGTTATCTTCCGGAAAGGCGATCGCGCGATATTTAATATATTCCTCTAAAAATTTTGAATCGAAGTAATCCACTCCAAATTGTAGCGTACTTTTATAACCTATCCTTTTATCGACAAATGCCGAATAGGTCTTGAATGGAAATTGCCCGGATCCAACAACATCACTTTCATTCCACCCAAATCGGTAAACAAGATTGAATTTAAATCTCTCGGCATATACATTGCTAGGAGGATCGTTTTCTCCATCGACATATTCCGGAATATTATCATGGCCAAACAAATAACTCACCCCCACATTAAAGGCAAAAGTATTGGTACTATTGTTAGGCGCTCTAAAGTTGGCATTGCTATAATGAATAATGGAAAATCCCGCGTGAACTCCAAATCCTTCCCATATATTCTCCTTGATAAAATTGGCCTTGAAGAACGTCGAACTCAATAAATGAGACCCGAAGGCATTGTTTAAAAAGTTTGTTTCAGGATCATACGGATTTGTATTATATCCTACACCCTGTGCTATTCTAAACATCAAATGTCTTTTCAGGAAAAACCAATTAAAATGTCCATACAAGCTATAATTTTCTCCCAAAATTGGATTTTGAAAATCTTGATAGACAAATGTGACTCCCCAATCCGGGTAACCATAACGTCTTTCGGCTTCTCTGAACCCGTAGGTTTTTTTATTAAAACTCAGTATAACCCCCTTTGGATGTTGCGTGATCAAATGCGCAATATCCAGGTTGTGTTCAAGGATCGTTCCGTGGTAGTAATCGGCCTCAATTGAAAATGGAGTTGAAATTTCATCTTGTGAAAACGCACAAACACTCACAAATAGAAAACCTAGAATTAATAAAGTATACTTCATAGTTGGTTGAATCGCGTAAATATACATTAATCTTGAAAAATTAAACGTCCTGTGAAAAATTCTTCTACCTCTACTATCGGCGGCCGATTTACAGAAATTACATCTCCCGTTCCTCTAATCTCTCCACGCAATCGCTCTTGAGGGTTTACGATCATAACATTGGCACTTCGTTGAAGGATACGAAGATCATTTATAATTAAATTCCGTCCTTCAAATCGAGGCACTTCATCTTCAAAACCAATACTCGCTTTCTCCGCGAAACCGTCAATATAGAAGGCGCTAAATCCATTAGCGGCTACTCTAAAATCATCACATTCTATGGTCATTGTAAAATCTCCGCTTTTTCGTGAGTTTTCTATCCCGCCGGTAGTATTGCTCACTAATTGCAAGAATGGGAAGCGCAAAACACCTTCGCCAACGACGTGGAATTCACTACTATTCCTTATTTCTTTGAGGTCCGGAGTAGTAACAATCGCTTTAGTAATCCCATAATCACGAACCAAATTACACCTATTGCTATCGCGTATCACTAAAATTTCATCTTCAACAGTGACGGACACATCATTCAAAAGATTTTCGCCGGTTTCTATGATCACTCGTTGTGTCGCTCCTTGCCTGATGACCAGTGACACATCGTCTTCAATACGAATTTTTAGAAAAAAAGGAACCTCAAACTGAGTAGAAATAATGTTCCCCGAGGTTTGAAAACAGTCCGGCGCATTTTCCGTATTGCAACCGATACAGCACATAATACATAATATATAAATCAGTTTCTTCATTTTTATAATCGTATCCCCATTCCAAATTCTATAGCCTCGGCGTTGGCCGCATGCGATTTTATCGTTGCCATTCCAAATATTTTTTCTGCAAAATAGTACTTCACACCGGCTCGGGTATACACGCGAGACTCATATTTGTATGGCCAATACACATAATAGCCTAATTGAGTTGGGATGGCAAAATTTCCCAGTCTAAACTCATGTCCGGCAAATATACCTACCCTTTTATAATCTTCTTCTCCGGTCAGGTTACTGCTGTTAAATGCGATGGACCTATATTCAATTTCCTTTTTCAGAAATTTCGAGAAAAAGACCTCAGCCCCTAACTGAATTGTGCTTTTATAATTCAAACGTTTATCAACAAAGGCCGAAACCACCAAAAAAGGTTGCTGCCCTAAATTGTAGAAATCGCCTTCGTTCAATCCGAATCGTAAGACAAAATTGTACTTTAATTTTTCTGAATAGTTCTTTTCATTTTCTTCGGAAATGTACTCCGGTTCAACATCGTGATCCATGGTATAGAGTACACCTACATTGAAAGCTACCACATTGGTTCCTGTGTTAGGAGCTTTAAATCCTCCGTTAGAATGATGTACGAACGACAATCCTGCCTGAAGTCCAACTCCTTTAAAAAGCATTTCTCTCTTGTAATTGATCAACAAATAATTGGAGATGAGAATTGTGGTTCCGTATGCGTTATTCTTAAAATTGGTATTGATATCAAAAGGATTGGTATTATAGGCAATCCCCTGGGCCAGCCGTAGTTGAAGGTTACGATTTAAAAAATAAAAATTATAATGACCATACAAGCCATAATTCTTCCCCAGAATTTCATTCCTGAAATCTTCAAATAAAAATGAGACTCCCCAGTCCGGATAATTATAGACTTGCTGCCAGTATTTTTGTCCGTACGTTTTTCTGTTATAACTCAATATAAAACCGAGTGGATGCTCGGTCACCAGATGCGCCACATTTTTATTATGGCGAAGCATAATTCCGTAGTAATACTGCGCTTCCCAATAGTGATTAGCAGGTACTTCCTTTTGGGCTAACAGCGTCACAGAAAAAAATAAAAATATGACTAAAATCCGGGACATGGCGTTAAATGTAATAATTTAAAATACTTGGGCGGCTATTGCTTTAATATTATCACTTTTCCCCATTGAATAAAAATGTAATATGGGCACTCCCGCTACGATCAGCCCCTTGCATTGATTAACACACCATTCGACCCCAACCTCCCGAACCGCCTCATTATTCTTACATTTCACCACTTCCATGATCAGATCATCCGGTAATTCCGCGCTAAATCGATGCGGAATCAAATTGAGTTGTTTTTTTGTGGCTAGGGGTTTCAATCCTGGTATGATAGGCACGGTGATCCCTTCGGCCCGGCATTTATTCACAAAGGCGAAATACTTTTCATTGTCAAAAAACATTTGAGTAACGATATAAGTAGCTCCTTTTTTTATCTTTTTCTTCAAAAAATAAATATCACTATCCATGCTAGGTGCTTCCATATGTTTTTCCGGGTAACCGGCCACACCGATACAGAAATCGGTTTTGGCCTGGTTCTGAATTTCGTCATCCAGGTAAATCCCCTTGTTTAAGTCTGAAATTTGAGAAACCAGTTCGTTTGCGTAGTTATGTCCATCCTTTTCGGGTGTAAAATAAGTTTCGTTTTTAACCGCATCGCCGCGTAAAGCCATGACATTGTCAATTCCCAAAAATCCAATGTCTATCAAGAAATTTTCGGTGTCCTCTTTGGTAAAACCACCACACAAGATATGTGGGATCGCGTCAACATTGTATTTGTTTTGAATGGCTGCACAAATTCCTACCGTTCCCGGGCGTTTACGTACTACCTGTTTTTGCAGTAATCCATTTTCTAGTTCTTTATATACATATTCTTCACGATGGTAGGTTACATCTATAAACGGTGGATTGAATTCCATCAAAGGATCTATTGTGTTAAAAATTGAAGTAATAGTTTGTCCTTTTAACGGTGGGAGAATCTCTAAAGTGAACAGAGTGTTTCCGTTGGCTTTTTCTATGTGCTGTGTTACCTTCATTTAGTCTGCGATGTTTGGTTGTAGCCATTTGGTGGCTTTTTCTACTGAAATATTTTTACGTCGCGCAAAATCTGCAACTTGATCTTTTTTAATTTTTCCGAGTCCGAAATACCGCGCCTCCCGATTTCCAAAATAATACCCCGATATCGAAGCAGCCGGCCACATGGCCAGGCTTTCGGTTAATTCTACTCCTATTTGTTCCTTCACCTGCAAAAGTTTCCATATGGTCTCTTTTTCCAGATGATCCGGACAAGCAGGATAGCCGGGAGCCGGACGTATCCCCATATAGTTTTCCTTGATCAATTCATCATTGTTCAAATCTTCATCACTCACATAGCCCCAATGGGTTTTACGTACTTGTTCATGCAAATATTCTGCTAAAGCCTCGGCCAAACGATCTGCCAATGCCTTGATCATTATCGAATTATAGTCGTCATTTTCGGCTTCGAATTCGGTTGCCACTTCAGCCGCCCCAAATCCCGTAGACACACAAAAACAACCCATATAATCTTTCTTTCCGATGTCCTTTGGTGCCACAAAATCTGCCAATGACAAATTGGGCCTGCCCTCAGGCTTTTTACTTTGTTGACGCAGTGTTCTGAAATGATTCTTTTCTGAAGCCGTGGTTATTTCAATATCGTCGTCATTCACAGAATTCGCTTCGAACAGACCAAAGATCGCTCTTCCCTGCAGCAGTTTTTCCGAATAGATCCTCTTGAGTATTTGCTTAGCGTCCTCAAACAATTCGGTAGCTTGTTTCCCAACAACCTCATCCTTTAATATATTAGGATATCTACCATGAAGATCCCAACTACGGAAGAAAGGGGTCCAATCTATATAATTATCCAATAATTGGAGATCAAAATCCTTGATCACCTGTATCCCGAGCTCCTTCGGTTTATATATTTCCGAAGTATTCCAGTCGATCTTTAATTTGTTTTTTCTAGCAGCTGCGATCGTAACAAAGGACTTTGATTTTTGTCTATCTAAAAATCCCTCGCGAAACTTAGCGTAGTCCTTTTTCAATGTTTCTACATAATTCTCTGATCGATCTTTCTGAAGCAGATCCCCAACGACCGTTACCGCCCGGGATGCATCATTTACGTGTACCACTGCATGCTTGTATTGCGGGTCTATTTTTACGGCCGTATGCGCTTTACTCGTTGTCGCACCGCCAATCAATAAGGGTACATTAAAATCTTGCCGTTGCATTTCTTTGGCCAGGAAAACCATTTCGTCTAATGAAGGAGTAATTAAGCCACTTAAGCCAATAATGTCTACATTCTGTTGTTTTGCTTCGGCGATGATCTTTTCCGGAGGCACCATCACCCCCAGATCTATGATCTCATAATTATTGCAGGCCAACACGACGCTCACAATATTTTTACCAATATCGTGGACGTCACCTTTTACGGTAGCCATCAATATCTTTCCACTAAACGAAGAAACTGTGTCTTTGTCCTCTTCAATATAGGGCAGTAAATACGCCACCGCCTTTTTCATAACCCGGGCACTTTTCACTACTTGTGGTAAAAACATTTTTCCGCTGCCAAAAAGGTCTCCCACTACGTTCATACCGGTCATTAAATGACCTTCAATAACTTTAATGGGTTTGTCTACACTTTGACGAGCGGCTTCGATATCTTCCACAATGTATTCATCGATCCCTCTAACGAGTGCCCTTGTGATTCTATCTTGCAGCGGTTCTTCCCGCCAGGAAAGATCCTTCTTTTTTTCTTTGGTGGTTCCTTTTACCGTTTCGGCAAAATCCAGCAATCGTTCGGTGGCATCGTCCCTGCGATTGAGAACGACATCTTCCACCCGCTTCAATAAATCTTTGGGAATGTCATCATATACTTCGAGCAAAGCCGGATTCACAATTCCTATGTTCATACCTGCCTGAATGGCGTGGTACAAGAACACAGAATGCATGGCTTCTCGTACTTTATTATTTCCTCTAAAGCTAAACGATACATTGCTCACACCCCCACTTACACTACAATGCGGTAAATTTTCACGAACCCAGCGTGTACCATCGATAAAGTCGACTGCATTTTTACGGTGCTCATCCATTCCCGTTGCTACGGGGAAAATATTAAGATCGAAGATGATGTCTTCCGGAGCAAATTTTACTTTTTTAATCAATATATCATAAGAACGGCTAGCGATCTCGATGCGACGGTCGTAATTATCCGCCTGTCCATTTTCGTCAAATGCCATGACAACGACAGCAGCTCCATATCGTCTTATCAATTTCGCCTGGCGGATA
>SMXJ01000048.1 GCA_004356305.1 Bacteroidota bacterium
CCGTATAATCGCTCAAACTACCCCCTAAATTTATGGCGAGATTCCAAATTCTATCGATATGTTCTTGTGAGGCTGCCACAACACCGGCGCAAATATCGCTGTGTCCTCCCATATATTTCGTCGCGCTGTGGATCATGATATCAATACCGAAATCTACCGGATTTTGATTCACCGGCGACGCAAATGTATTGTCGATCATGGTTACGATCCCACGCTCTTTCGCAATACGAGAGATCATCTCCAGATCGGTGATGGACATCAACGGGTTGGACGGGGATTCGACGTAAATCACTTTGGTGTTTTCTCTTAATTCTGAAGTAAAATCGGTTTCAGAATAACCTCTGGCGAAAGAATATTCAATTCCGAATTTATCAAACTCCTCCACAACAAAATTATAAGTGCCTCCGTACAAGGATTTAGGCAAGACAATATGATCTCCTTTTTGCAAGAATGCAAGCAGTGAATGGCTTATCGCCGCCATCCCGCTCCCGAAGATCAAACCCGCCTCACATTTCTCCAGAGCAGCGATCTTTTTACCGAGCGCCTCTTGATTCGGGGTGTTAAAATAACGGGGATATCGCTTCACTTCCACATCTTCATAGGCGTACGAACTCGACATAAATAAAGGGGATGTCGCGCCTTTGAACTGTTCATCCTTCAACCTGCCAACATGAGTACAGATGGTATTGATTCCTAATTTATTGGGTTTCATCTGGTAATAATTTTTGAACCTCTAAGGTATTGATTCCTTTTTAGGTTTGCTATATTTAGCAAATGAAACTTTTGTTGACAAACATCAAAGAATTGTTACAAGTTCGGGATAATGCGCCATCCAAAGTGAGCGGTCTTGAAATGAAACATCTCCCCACGATAAAAAATGCATGGTTACTATTTGAAGATGATATAATTACCGACTTCGGAAATATGGACAACCCCGGTGAATTATCCGAGGATAATACCCTGGATTGCACCGGAAAAATAGTGCTCCCTGCCTGGTGTGACTCCCATACTCACCTGGTGTATGCCGGAAACAGGGAACAGGAGTTTGTGGATAGGATCAACGGATTGAGCTACCGGGAAATTGCCGAAAAAGGAGGTGGAATCCTGAACAGTGCGAAAAAACTTCAGAATACAACCGAAGATGACCTCTATAAACAATCGGCTAAACGGCTCGAAGAAGTCATACAACTGGGTACAGGAGCCATCGAAATAAAAAGCGGTTACGGTTTGACCACCGAGGCTGAAATGAAAATGCTACGGGTGGTAAAAAGACTCTCCGACAATTATCCCATCGCCATTAAAACGACCTTTTTGGGAGCCCACGCCATACCTTCGGAATATGAAAATAATAAGGACGGTTATCTCGATCTGATTTGCGACGAGATGCTTCCAAAAATAGCTACCGAGGGGTTAGCCGATTATATCGACATTTTTTGTGAGGAAGGTTACTTTTCGGTAGCTGATACAAACAGACTGCTTCAAGAAGGTAAAAAATACGATCTAGTTCCAAAAATACATGTGAACCAGTTCAATGCCTTAGGCGGAGTTGCAGCCGGGGTTACAAACAATGCGCTGAGTGTTGATCACCTGGAAGTGGTGACCGATGAGGATATTTCGGCCTTGCAAGACAGCCAGACAATGCCTGTGGCACTTCCCTCCTGCTCTTACTTTCTGGGTATTCCCTATACTCCGGGGAGACAACTTATAGACGCCGGACTACCATTGGCTTTGGCAACCGATTATAACCCGGGTTCTGCGCCCAGCGGTAACATGAACTTCGTAGTTGCAACCGCATGCATCAAAATGAACCTTTCACCCGAGGAAGCCATTAATGCGGCAACGATCAATGGGGCGTATGCGATGGGTTTAAGTGATACCCACGGAAGTATTACCAAAGGAAAAGTGGCGAACCTGATCATCACAAAAGAGATTCCCTCTTATGGGTATTTGCCCTATGCCTTTGGAAGTGATCTGATAGATACGGTGATCATCAACGGAAAACCGATCTAGATTTTTATTAGTTAAATCCTTTCTTTTTAAGTAGCGATTCAATTTCAGGAGCTCTTCCGAGAAAATCTTTGTATAGGTCCATCCCCGATTTTGAACCTCCATCGCTCAACATTTTACGAAATTTCTTAGCTAATTCCGGGTCGAAGATATCGCCTGTTTTCTTAAATTCATTAAAAGTATCGGCATCCAATACTTCACTCCATAAATAACTGTAATACCCGGCCGAATATCCTCCGGAGAATATATGTGCGTAGTAAGTGCTTCGGTAACGAGGAATAATCTCATCTATTAGTCCGATTTTATCCATAGCTTCTTTTTCAAATGTACGCACGTCTTTTTCATTCGGTTCTGTTAACGAATGCCAATTCATATCTAAATAAGCAGCAGCCATATACTCAACCGTTCTGAATCCTTCATTAAAACTATTGGCGGCATTCATTTTTTGTATCATCTCCGCCGGGATCACTTCACCAGTTATATAGTGCTTTGCATATAATGCCAATACCTCGGGTTCACTCATCCAGTTTTCCATCACCTGGGAAGGAAATTCAACAAAATCACGGGGCACATTCGTTCCGGATAAGGAACGGTATTTTACATTGGATAATAATCCATGTAAAGCATGTCCAAATTCATGAAACAAAGTTTGTGCTTCTCTAAACGACAAAAGGGAAGGAGTGTCGCTCGTCGGTGGAGGAAAGTTGAAATTATTTGTAACTATTGGAGTTACAAATCCGTTCATATTTGATTGCATTCTCAATTCGTTCATCCAGGCACCTCCCCTTTTACTTTCACGAGTAAAGAAATCCATATAAATTACTCCAATATGAGTGCCGTCTGCTTCTAATACTTCAAAAACTTGTTGGTCTTCATGCCATTTAGGGGCATTATCAATAGTTTTAAAAGTTAAACCGAATAATTTATCAGCCAGCATAAAAACTCCTTCACGAACGGCGTTAAATTCGAAATAAGGACGTGTTTCATCTTCATTGAAATTATAGCGCTCAGCCCTGATTTTATCTACATAATAACGCCAATCACTTCCTCTGAAATCGCCTTCAATTCCTTCGCTTCTCATCATATTTGCCAAAGCTTCACGGTCCTTAATAGCCATATTTAACGCAGAAGACCAAAGCTTGTCCATCAGATCATAAACCGCAGCGGGAGTTTGAGACATATTATCAGATAACACATAATCGGCGTGTGATCTATAACCCAAAAGGTTCGCTTTTTCCAGACGCAACGAGCTCATTTCCAGAATTATTTCCTTATTGTCCTTTTCATTATCATTATCGCCACGCATCGCATATCCTTGAAAAAGCTTTTCTCTGTTCTCTCTATTGGGAGAGGATTGCAAATAAGGATTAATACTAGGTCTCTGAAGCGTGAAGACCCATCCGGAATCATAGCCTCTTTTTTTAGCTTCTTCTGTCGCTGAAGCCTTTAAACTTCCGGAAATAGTACCCAGGTCTTTTTCGTCGGTTATATGCAGGCCGAAATCATTGGTTTCATCTAACAAATTATCTCCAAATTTTGTGGATAATTCTGATAAACGCCTATTGATTGTTTTGAGACGATCCTTGTTCGCTCCTTCCAGATTAACTCCGGATCTAACATATCGTTTATAGGCTTCTTCAAGAAGAAATAATTCTTCAGCAGGCAAATCAAGTCCTTCTCTTTGTTCATATACTGTATTTATTCGTTCAAAAAGTTCTGTGTTTAATAGAATTTCATCAAAATGAGCCGTTAATTCGGGTGAAATTATTTTTCTTGCTTCTTTTAATACATCATCCGTATTTGCCGAACTTACAGCGTAAAAAGCATTTGAAATTCTGCTTAATAATATACCACTGGCTTCAAGAGCTTCTATGGTGTTTTTAAAAGTTGCGTCCTCTTCATTATCGACAATAACATCAATTTCTTCATTGTGTAATCTCATGGCCTCTCTGGTGGCAGGTAAATAATCTTCACTCTTTATTTCATCAAATGGGGGAACTCCAAATGGTGTGTCCCATTCAGCCAATAAGGGATTAACAATCACAACGGTTTCTGTTTTAGTTTCGTTCTTACAAGATAGGAATAGAAAAATACCTAAAATTGCTGCTATTAATACTCTGCTCATTTCTAATAATTTTAATTGCTTAAACATACGTCATATTACTCATAAACTCCATACTTACCCCCAATAAATTAACAGTATTTATAGTTTTTAACGCACCCTGTCGAATTGAATGGAAATTTTATTTTTTATATAAACCCTGTCCAATTTCAAAAACAAATTCTAATTTTGGAATTCAATCAGACAACCATGCAGAAACAACTTATAGAATGTGTTCCGAATATTAGTGAAGGACGCGACACCAAAAAAATACAAGAAATTGCACATTCGGTAGATGCGGTAGAGGGTGTTAAGTTATTGGACATCGATCCGGGTAAGGGCACCAACAGAACCGTTATTACTTTTGTAGGAGAACCCGAAGCCGTTATCGAAGCGGCTTTCCGGCTTATAAAAAAATCGTCTGAATTGATCGATATGAGTACACACAGTGGTGAACATCCCCGGTTTGGAGCTACCGATGTTTGTCCGTTGGTTCCCATCTCCAATATTACCATCGAAGAAACTGCCGAATATGCACATAAACTCGGGGAAAGGGTTGGTAAGGAACTCGGGATTCCAGGTTATTTCTATGAAAGTGCCGCTAAACAAGAAAACAGGAGGAATTTATCCAATTGTCGTTCTGGTGAATACGAAGGACTTCCAAAAAAATTATCGGATCCGGATTGGAAACCGGATTTTGGCCCGGCGGAATTCAATGAAAATGTTGCGAAATCGGGGGCGACGGCTATTTCGGCACGCGATTTTTTAATAGCCTACAACGTCAATTTAAATACGACTTCCACGCGAAGAGCCAATGCTATCGCTTTCGATATTCGGGAAGCAGGACGTGTAAAACGCGAAGGGAACCCCATCACCGGTAAAAAAATATTGGATAAGAATGGCGAGCCGGTTCGTGAACCGGGGAAGCTGAAAGCTGTAAAAGGGATTGGATGGTATATCGAGGAATATGGCATTGCCCAAATATCTTATAATCTCACAAATATCTCGATCACCTCTATGCATGTAGCTTTTGACGAGACTTGCAAAGTCGCAGATGAACGTGGTTTGCGTGTCACCGGATCTGAATTGATCGGCTTGATCCCCTTGCAAGCGATGCTGGATGCGGCCGATTTTTACCTCAGAAAGCAAAATCGTTCTTTGGGAATCGCCGAAAGTGAAAAGATAAAAATAGCCGTCAAATCGCTGGGGTTGGACGATCTGAAACCCTTCCATCCGGAGAAAAAGATCATCGAATATATGTTAGCTGATGGAGAGAAAAAGCTGGTTAATCTTAAGTTGGATGACTTTGCAGATGAGACTGCGGGAGAATCTATGGCACCGGGTGGTGGTTCCATTGCTGCTTATGTAGGTACCCTAGGTGTTGCCCTGGGAACCATGGTTGCCAATTTATCTGCCC
>SMXJ01000049.1 GCA_004356305.1 Bacteroidota bacterium
ACCTTTTATCTTTGAAAGGTCAGGATGCGCGGCATCCTCGGCGCGCACCGAGAACGGGCTCCCTGATAAGATCACGGCTTTAAAATTTGATAGATCTTTCGGAACTTTGTGATAAGGATGAATTTCGCAATAGATATTTAATTCTCTTACACGCCTGGCGATCAGCTGAGTGTACTGCGATCCAAAATCTAATATGAGGACATTGTTATGCATGCGCAAAAGTAGTTTAAAAAAAATAATTTGGGTGAATACTTTTACTATAATTTTTAGGATCCTTTGGCATAAATCCAAACCGAAGTCAGGCAGGCCCGTTCAGACATCATTCTGTATTTCTATGATAGTGAACTCATTCGCTAAAGGATCCAATTGCGATTTCAATACTGAAAGCAAGCCTTCCCCGTACTCGAGATAAAATTCCGAAAAATTCATCTCGCGCTCCTGTAAATGTTGGTTGGGAAACAACTTATCCTGAATAGTGTTCAATCGTGCCAACCGATCCGCTAATTTTCGCTTTTGTGCTTTGAGCAGACGTTTTTCCAGACGATCGAGTCCGTTGAGCTGCTTCTTTTCCTGAGCCGCTACTGCTCCCACGAATGAAGCATCCGTTTTTTTGGCGAGTTCATACAAGTCCTTGAATTGCTGCTGAAGGTGCTCCCGCTGACTTTTGAGATCAATATCAATTTCTGAAAGTTGATGCGTGAATTCAGTTTGTAATTGATGTTGTTTCTGAAAGAGCCGCGATATATCCACTTCCAATTTCTTTAGTTTTTTTGAATATTTCGTAGGCATCAGCAACACTGAATTCCGAAGTAATAAGATAGGAAAAGGTATTTTTACACTTTCAAAATAGTCTTTTAACTGAAACCAATACGCCAATTCACCACCGCCACCTACATAACACACATTGGGTAATATCACTTCCTGATATAATGGTCGCAACAAAGCATTGGGTGAAAACCGTTCGGGATGGTTGTGGAGCTCATTTTTTATCTCGTCAGCGGTGAAAACGAGATCTGATCCGTCGATATAGAAATCATTATCTTTTTCAACAATACGATCGCGGCTCCCTTCGGTCAGGTAAAACAAATTGATCTCCCTGGGATACACTTGCTCACCGTATCCGGCGGCCACGAGCCTTTTGGTAGTTTTGGTTATATTTTCGAACGACTTATTTTCGGTTAGTTCGATTTCAGCATAAGGAATAAGTGCCCTCTTTAATTCGGTATCGTTTCCGTCAATGATGACCAAACCATGATCTTTGAAAAGTTCGTTTCCTAAATAACGGGTAGCATCAGCAAGGTTTTGATGATCGACATAAGCCTTGGAGAAAAGTGAGATCAGCTTTTTAGCATTTGCACTATCGCCCAACTCCTTTCTTAGTACCTTTAAAATCCCATTCAGACTTTCCGTGGACAATTCACCTACGGCCCCATCACTATTTCTTTCCCAAACCACTTTTTTACCGTGAAGATTGAAATAATTGATCTCCTCAAAATCGTGATCTTCGGTCGCCATCCAGTAAACAGGCACAAAATGATACCTGGGATTAGCTGTTCTAAGCTGTTCACATAGGTTGATCACCGACAAAATCTTATATAAAAAATATAGCGGACCCGTGAATAAGTTTAGTTGGTGACCTGTGGTAATCGTAAAGGTACTCGCTTTAGAAAGTGAATCGATGTTTTGTCGGGTAGCTTCGGAAATGGAGAAGTCCTTATACTGATGCTTCAACCGGTTCACTAAGGTATTCCTGCTTTCATCAGAAAAAGTACCTCGCTTCTCCGCCAACTGTGCCTTGAAATTAGCCAGACTTGGAAACCGATGGTAAAAAGGCACGGTAGCCTTAACTTCAGATAGATAATCGCATATCAACTTCGAAAAGTAGCCTGTTTTGTGATACGGAAGGAGTTGTTTTGGCATCGGTCTTTTTAGAAAACTGAATCAAAAATAAACAGATTAAAGTCTTTAACATCTAAAAATAAGTAAATTCAGTTAGCTAAGCACCAAATCGCAAGTCCCAAATTCCAATTAAATCCAAAATCGCAGTCAACGAATCTCAAAAAAATTTGGATTTTGGATTTTGATTTTTGGAAATTCCGTTACCTTTAGCATCCAATAAACCAAAAGCACACGATGTCAAAATATATAACCCTCCTCTTTCTATTCGTTTCTGCACTCGCCATAGCTCAATTGCGATCTCCATCAGATTTCCTCGGCTACGAAATTGGCACCGAATTTTCCCGCCATGCCGATGTTGTCAAATACTTTGATCACGTTGCAGCCAATAGTGATATGGTTACCTATCAAACCTATGGTAAGACCAACGAAAGGCGTTCTCTCACCTACGCCATCGTTTCTTCACCAAAGAACATGGCGAATATTGATGAGATCCGAATAGACAATCTTATAAATACAGGGATCAAAGCCGGTAGTGCGAATCCTCAAATTGCGATCGTCTGGTTAAGCTACAATGTACACGGTAATGAAGCTTCCAGTACCGAAGCCGCTATGCTTACCCTTTATAAGCTAATCACCGAAAATAAAGCCTGGCTGGAAAATACCGTGGTGATCATTGACCCTTGCGTGAATCCTGACGGTCGAGATCGTTATACTAACTGGTACAACCAGGTAAGGTCAAAACCCTACAATCCCATACAGATCGCAGCTGAACATCACGAACCCTGGCCGGGTGGACGGGCCAACCACTATTTGTTCGACCTCAACCGGGATTGGGCCTGGGCGACCCAGGTGGAGAGCCAGCAACGATTAAAGATCTATAATATGTGGATGCCACACATTCATGTGGATTTCCACGAGCAGGGGATCAATGAACCTTATTACTTCGCCCCTGCGGCAGAACCATTTCACGAGATCATAAGCGATTTCCAACGAAATTTCCAGGTGGAGATCGGTAAGAACCACGCCAAATATTTTGACAAGGCAGGCTGGTTGTTCTTTACCCGAGAGCGATTCGATCTGCTATATCCCAGTTATGGAGACACCTACCCCACTTTTATGGGTGCGATCGGCATGACCTACGAACAAGCAGGACATGGCCGTGGAGGGTTGGGAATTGATAATGACGAAGGATTCGAACTCACATTGTTGGACCGTGTCGCACACCATACCACCACCGGGCTTTCGACAGTAGAGATAGCCTCCAAGAATTCGGTAAAACTGAATAACGAGTTTAAGAAATTCTTCCAAAATGGAGATTTAAAATACAAGAGTTATATACTTAAAGGGCATCCCGATAAAATTGATGCGCTCACCAAACTATTAGACAAACACGAGATCAAATACGGCTTCTCCAACGGAGGAAATGTAAACGGGTATAGTTATACGGAAAACGGCTACGGCAGAATGAATGCCAATGGGGCATTGATAGTAAGCACCAACCAGCCGAAAGGAAAAATGGTCAAAGTACTTTTTGAGCCGGATGCCAAATTAAGTGACCCTCTTACATACGACATTACGGCCTGGAGTGTTCCCTATGCATACGGGCTCGATTGCATCGCAAGTACATCATTGGTTCCGGCCGATGGAAGCAGTCCCGTGGTTCGGGAAGTAAATCAAGTATTTCAAAATGCTGCGGGCTACCTGGTCTCATGGAACAGTATGTATGATGCTGCCTTTTTAGCCGATCTATTGCAAAACGACATACGTGTTCGTTTTTCTGAAAAGGACCTGAGTTTCAATGGGAAAAAATTCAACAAAGGGAGTCTGGTCATCACACGAAGTGATAACAAAGACAATCCGCAATTTGCTGTTACCCTTACAAAGCTTGCGAATAAACACGGTCGAAGCCTTTATACAACTATGACCAGCTTTAGTGATAATAGTACAGATTTTGGCTCGCCGGATATAAAATTAGTTCCCAAAAACAGGATCGCGGTCTTAAAAGGCAAAGGTACTTCATCACTGAGTTATGGCGCTATTTGGCACTTTTTTGAAACACAATTGAAATATCCCGTAACTTCTATCGATACCGACAATTATAGCATGCGTGTCTTAAAGAACTTCGACGTATTGGTAATGCCCGATGGCTTGTATAGTGATTTAGTTACTGATAGCTCTTTAAAAGATCTTAAAGCCTGGATCCGTTCCGGTGGTAAAGTAATTGCGATAGGACGGGCTGTTAATACATTTAATAAAAAGGAGGGGTTTGATTTTAAGGAAGTTAAGGACGACCCTTCAAATGGAACAGATGATAAGGATGATGATCCTTCGAGTGCCTCAGTGTCTGATGATGAGAAACTGATCCCTTATGACCAACGCGAACGCGCAGACGTAAAAAATAATATCAGGGGCAGTATTTACAAAATAACACTGGACCCTTCTCATCCTATGGCCTTTGGATTTGGTGATACTTATTACAGTTTAAAATTGGGAAGCTCTTCCTACCAATTTATGGAAAAGGGTTATAACGTGGGTTATATTAAAGATGACGCTATTAGTGTCTCCGGTTTCTCCGGCGATGATGCCAAGGCAAAATTAAGCAACTCCATGATCTTTGGCGAAGCCCGAATGGGCAGAGGAAGTATAGTGTATCTGGTAGACGATGTACTATTTCGCTCGTTTTGGGAGAATGGGAAACTACTTTTTGTCAATTCATTGTTCTTTGTAAATTCGAACGCGGTCCGATTATAATGACCCAGCCCCTGATCAAGGTCGAAGGGTTGTTAGATTATAGTGTTTATTCTCTAATAAGTGTAACTCATTGCTTAAAGTCCAACGTCCGAAGTCAGTTCGTTGTCACCTCGAGTGTCTGCCGAAGCTTCAGCTAAGGTGGATGCATCGAGAAGTATGTAGATCGTAGATGAATAAGTGATTCAATGATTAAACAATTCAACGGATCAACCTAAAAACGGACATTAATCCTCCAACTCCTTTAAAACCTTTTCCGAGGATGTGGTAATACTTTTGTAGCAATCATATCCCCAACGAATAAAGAAAATTAACAGGACAAATACCACCCCTGTTAAGATCCAGGGGAATGCGGCCATATCCATAGTGAACATATCTTTGTTGTTAAAGATCTTGTCCATTACGGGTAGAACAACCAAAAATAATATAAAGCCTAAGTAAATACCCGTGCGTTGCAATAACAACAACCTTTTTTTCGAACGTTCGAACCGAACCAATGTTTCCTTATAGCTGTGTGCAGCAACATCGAGGCTCTTTATCCTGGTTAATGACCGTAAAGTTAAAAGTGGTAGTATAAAGAGAAGCGAGACAGTGAAAATTCCACAAGTCATCAAATACCAGGTATCCAGTTTTTCAATATTGAATAATATGTAGATCGCCATTCCATAACATATCACAGTTCCGAGGCTTTCGTATATAAGTATTATACTGAATTTATTCGTGTATTTCTGTTGTGTCATATCCATGATTATTTGATCGGTTACTAATTGTTGTTTTTCAATTTTTTGACTCATCTCTTCCCAGAGTGTTTTCATTTCTTCAAGTTCCATGATCCGTTATTTTTTAAAGTTCGTTTTTAATTTTTGTTTTATCCGTCCCAATCGTGTGCCGACATTGGTAATTGTAAAACCCGTTATGGCTGCGATCTCTTCATAGCTCTTACCTTCAAGAAACAATAATATAAGCCCTTTTTCTATCACATTGAGCTGTTTAATATGTGCATACAGCATATGCATTCGATCCTCCCATTCCGAACCTGATGTGCCCGAATGGTCTGCAGCATCAGGTAATTCAAAATTTAAGGAGAGACCTGAAGTACTTGAAGGACTCTTTTTGTTTTGATTGAGATGTGCGATCGAGGTGTTCAATGCCACGCGGTACATCCAGGTGCTGAGTTTGGACTTTCCCTTGAATGAATCAAATGACTTCCAAAGCTGATAGACGATCTCTTGATACAGATCTTTTTGGTCTTCCGTATCCTTTGCATACACACGAGTGATCTTGTAAATAATTCCCTCGTTGTCCTTGATGGTTTGTATGAATGCTTCTTTCTGCTGCATTAAATAATCGATTACATCCTATTAGTATAAGATGCCTGGAATAAATCACAAAAAAGTTAAATAAATTTAGTGTTTTTCATATTTCATTACCTCAGAGTACTCCAAACCGACTTAATTTCTTTATAAAAACGATCTTCTTTATGATTCTCTTGGTGGTTTCTTTTCATACGGGAACCGCACAGCCCTGTGATATGGACAAGGGATCTTCAGAAATACAAAAACTATACGAAGAGGGGTATTTTGATCAGGTATCGGATAAAACGAAAGTTCCAGAGGACTGCATTTCACCTTCAGAAGAACAAAATCAAGATCTACTTATTCCGAAGTATAAATGCCTTAGAAATATCAGAAAAGATCGAAAATCCCAAGTTACTCTTGAAAAGTTAAAAGCCTATATGGCTGCCAAAAACATTCCCTGGATATAGAAATTCCATTTATACTGGCTGAAATAATTACCTTTATCCCAAATAATCCAACTTCATGAATAGACTAACCATAACCATAGTATTGCTACTTATAGTTTCTTGTAAGAATTCAGAAA
>SMXJ01000050.1 GCA_004356305.1 Bacteroidota bacterium
AAGAATATGATACCTAAGTGTCTTTTCAATGGAGAGTTCCAATTCTTTTTGGGTCTCTGTGTCTTCTTCAAGTTCAATCAAACCTTTTGTTTTTTTCTGTTTTCGATAATTATTGAATAGAAGTAAGACTGAAAGCCCGAAGTGCCATATAAAGAATGAATGTAGATTGAATTTATAAAGCAAAAAGCCAACGAGTATTCCATAGCCGATTAATCCTGGTCCAGCAAACTTGAAATATTTATGATATGTTGAAAAGTTATAGATGAGCATTAGCAAGAACCAGCTCACTATGAAAAATCCTATGTAATATAATACTGTCATCCCGACAAGCACAAAAGTGATGCGGTTTTGCATCACTTTTTTTGTTTCTGAAAACTATTGAAATGAAATTTTAGAATATTGAAAGAAACTAAAAAAGATGCAAGCGATAGCTTGGACTTTTGTATTTCCAGCATTTTATCTAGAAAAATTTTCCACTGAGCGGTTTTTTGCGAAGAAAAAATCATAAATACTTTTAATACACCCATCACGATTCTTAATAACTTTTACTGTAAGGTTTTGCCTAACTTTACTACTTTTACAGTCTGAAATTTTTACTGAATAAATAGTAGTATGTCTGAAAAAATAGAAAGAATAAAATGTTTGATCATAGGCTCGGGACCCGCGGGATATACTGCGGCTATCTATGCTGCCAGAGCCGATTTGAAACCCATTATGTACACTGGTCTCGAGCCCGGTGGACAGCTAACCACAACTACCGAAGTCGATAATTTTCCGGGTTATCCTGATGGCATTGACGGCCCTACAATGATGGTACAATTACAGCAACAAGCCGAACGCTTTGGCACAGAAGTTCGAATTGGTATGGTTACCGCTGTGGAGTTTAGCGATGAAGTAGGTGGGATCCATAAAGTGACCGTGGACGGCAAAACTCAGATCGAAGCGGAGGCTGTGATTATTTCTACCGGAGCGACCGCAAAATATTTAGGGATACCCAGTGAGCAAAAATTACGCGGAGGTGGAGTGTCTGCCTGTGCAGTTTGCGATGGGTTTTTCTACAAAGGTCAGGATGTAGCGATCGTTGGAGCAGGGGATGTAGCGGCTGAAGAAGCTACTTATCTGGCAAACATTTGTAGCAAAGTTACCATGTTGGTGCGTAAGGATTATATGCGGGCTTCCAAAGCCATGCAACACCGAGTTAATGCGACCAAAAATATTGACCTCCGTTACAATACCGAAGTCGATGAAGTACTAGGCGATATGGTGGTAGAAGGCTTACGCATGAAGAACAATCTAACGGGTGAGAAGGAAGAAATAGCGATCACCGGATTGTTTATGGCCATTGGCCATAAACCGAATACCGATATCTTTAAGGGACAATTGGAAATGGATGACACCGGTTATGTGATCACAGAAGGAAAGTCAACCAAAACCAATAAGCCGGGTGTATTTGCCAGCGGGGATGTTCAGGATAAAGAATACCGTCAAGCTGTGACTGCAGCAGGTACAGGATGTATGGCTGCGCTAGACGCTGAAAGATATTTATCTACCGTCGAAAGTAATAAAGAAGTAGAGGCATAAACGCTGTAGCAGACTTGCAAGTGAAAGTCGTTCGGATTCCTGATTGGAGTAGCCAGTCGGGTTTTTTATTCTGGTTGGTGATGGTAACTGTAAATTCGTTTGGCCTTCCATCGGTCGTTTTCTTTTACCCAAAGAATAGAAAATAAGGCCGTAGATGTTTTATATAATTCCCTGCTGGGTTCTTTTATATAGAATTCATGTTTCCCCTCTTGAATTACTCCGTAAAGCTTACCATTGTCATAAAGTGGAAAAACCTTCATCGTTTCAGGAGTTAATTTTCTAATGGGTTTTCTTTCCGGAGAGGAACAGATGTTTTCTCTCATGGCACTTAGAAATTCTTCCTTGTTTTGCACTCCGCTTTGATCGTGGTAAAATTCAATATCTTCGGTTAGTAGTCGTTCCAAAGTAGAAAGCTCACAGTTATTGAAACCTGCTTCAAAAAGCAAGCTGTCTTTTTTCTGAAATGTTTTATGCAATTCTGAAGTAATTTCGACCTGAGCGAATACACTTCCGAAGAAATTCAGAAATACTAAAAATGAAAATAACCCGTGATAGTTCATTCTATACTTTTTAAAATATGAAAACCCCAAAGTGCTATGGACTCCACTTCGAGGTTTTACAAGGGTGGTTAGCTCCTTTCTGATCGGTTACATTTTTCGTATACTCCCTGAAGAGCCATCCTTAACCGATACGGCCGTAGGGTTTCCATAATAACGAATATCACCACCACTGGATGCCTTGCCTTCCATTTCTTCTTTTACATTTACAACGATATCAGCACCACTGGAAGCTCTTGCTTTGCAATATTTAACTTCCAGGTCTTTGGCTTTCAAGTCACTGCCACTGGAAGCTTCGGCAGTAAGTCTCATCGCGCGTCCTGAGATCTTCAGATCGGCTCCACTGCTCACATCCGCAAATACTTCTTTAGCTATGATATCTACTTCCAAATCGGCTCCACTACTACTCTTCAATATAAGTATTTCACTTTTTATCACTGAATTACCAATTACATCGGCTCCGCTGGAAGCATACACGGCTGTTAGAGTTTTGTAGGTGACATGTACTTTTTTGGCTTTTGCTTTACCTATATTTTTGGTTGATGTGATGTTCAGTCTTCCATTGTGAATTTCAGTTTCAATAAGCGGAACTAAATTTTCATCGGCTTCCACCACGATCTTAAATTCATCACCTTCGGTTAAATAAACATCAATTCCGGCGCTTCCTTTTACCTGGTCAAAGTCACTATGGACCGGCCTTTCTTCTGTTATTACATTTCCGTTTCCGTTTACTTGACCCAAGTGCAGGTCAAAATTACAGGCAGTAAGTGAAACTACCGCTAAAAATAGTATTGTGATCTTTATTGTTTTCATTTTTGAATAATTTTAATTTCCGGTTTCTAATGTGAGGGTATCCTCTATGTTTGTTGTGTTGATAATCGGTTCTTCAATGCTGACGTCGATACTATCAACTTCATTAATCTCTATTTTAACATCCTTAGAATCGTTCCAATCTGTTTCCCAGTCTTCTTCCCAATCTTCATTTTCTCGGGCAGGACAATCCAGACATCTGGTCTCGCCGTCTTCGATAAGCAAGTAATGCTCTTCGTCTCCATTATCTAAGATATCACGATAATGGTAGTCATTTCTATGAAATGAATAGGTATTGTCGTTAGCATACAGAATGGTCCCAACGGGTAAGTAGACAATTAGCTCTACTTCCTGGTCACGATAATTGTTTTCGATTGGCGTTGTGAAATACGCATCGAGTCCCAGGACGGATCCTTCGTAAGTGTAGCTGTAATCGATTGCTCTTGCTCTATCTTTCGCGGCCAAATAGTCGCTACCGTCTGCTCTTTTCTCAATCACAATTCTACCCACAGAATCATTGGTAGAACGGACAATAAGGCGAACATCTGTGGAATAAATGATCTTTTCATCATTCTCATTATACTCTATATCCAACCTACCTCTTCTTCGCGCATCATACTCATATAAGTCATTCGAAACCATTTGGATCGTTAGAGTGTCTCCACTTCGAACAGGGAGTGTAGATTCACTTATAAATTCTCCCTTGAAAGCAGTTTCGGTGGCTTGTCTCACACCGAAGATCGTCAATCCTACTATAGAGCAGATCCAAATTACAAACAAAGCGATCTTCGCCGGTGTACCTATGGATTTGAGGTTATTGATAAGTATTTTTAATCCTAATATAAACAAGATAAAAAATGGAATTCCTACCGCGAATAGGGTCAACAATGAGATCAACCATAAGGGCGCATTTGTGGTGTCGACAAGTTGGTACCAATCCATTAACTCACCGTGTCCCCAAAAGCCAAAGGAGCCTGCTGTAAATAATCCAACTATAAGTGCAATTAGAGTGGAAAGTGCAACGATGATAACAATGACTCCTATAAACTTGACAAATACTTTGAGACAAGTAAGAAAGATATTACCGAGAGTTTCGAAAAAACCGGTAAAACCGCTTTTTACTTTTTCCCCGTATTTGTCATAGTCTACGTTTTTTACTTTTTCGGCGACGGTTTCATATCCTTCTTTAAACTTTTTTTCAATATTGGAGATATTTATGGCGTCTCCTTGCATTTTCAACTTTTCTGAAGTTGAGACGGCAGCGGGAACTATGATCCATAATAGAATGTAGATCAAGATGAATATTCCACTTGAAAATATACATAATAATACCCAAAAAAGACGTACCCAAACGGTATCTATCCCCAGATAATAACCTAATCCTGATGAAACACCTGCCACCACTTTGTTGTCCACATCTCTAAACAATTGCTTGTGAGACGATCGGGATCTACGTGATCTTTTGGGTGCATCCTCAAAAATTTCTTCATCTACCATATAGTCTTCGGGCTGTCCCATTACGGCAATCACCTCGTCCAATTCTTTTACAGTCACTACCTGTGTACTGTTTTCCAACTTTTCTGTAAATAGCTCGGCAATACGGGCTTCTATATCCTTGATGATTTCATCAGTCCCTTGAGGGTCACTTAATGATTTTTTGATAGCAGCCAGATAGCGTTGTAGTTTTCCAAACGCACCTTCATCGATGTGGAAAAAAGTTCCTGCTAGATTTATGTTAACTGTTTTGTTCATTTTGTAGTTTTTTCACTGGTTACTCTAACAACGGCCTGATGCAGTTCGCCCCAGGTAGTGTTTAATTCATTTAAAAATAGTTTACCGGTTTCGGTAAGTTCGTAATATTTACGTGGGGGACCACCGGTAGATTCTTCCCAACGGTAGTTTAACAACCCTGCGTTTTTGAGGCGGGTCAATAAGGGATAGATAGTCCCCTCGACCACCAGCATTTTTGCGTCCTTCAAGGTATCCAAAATATCATTGGTGTAGGCTTCCCCGTCTTTTAAGATAGAAAGGATACAGAATTCCAGAACCCCTTTACGCATTTGCGCTTTTGTGTTTTCGATTTTCATATTTCTGTTTCATTTTTAAAAGACAGTAATTCGTCTCTTGTGATGATGTAATGAGGGTTTAGTTGTTGCACTGTGTACTTAGTGTCCACAGTTTCTGTCTTCGTAATGGAATCATCTTTTGGGATGTCCCCACCGTGAACCACATGTAATACTAAGGCCAATAACATCTTAACTAATGTGCTCATTTTTTGATTGATGTTTTTTCTGATCCTGATTGGTTTTCAGGATTATCAGAAGTTGATTTAATAAAAGGTATGCTTAAAGGATAATTATACAATTCTCCTTTATTTGCGCGTACCGTCGCATTGATTACCGCGTACAATTCGAAAACAAAAAGACCGAATAAAAGGATGGCTATCACAAAAAACAGGATGACATATCCGGAAAGGTTTCTTACGTTGTGAAAGGTAATTTCATGCGCGTGATGGTCGATTAATTCGACTAAAGACACAAAATCTAAAGCGAAGATGGCGATGAACGGTAAACTGATGATCCCGATAACCAAAGCATACAATAAAATGCTCAATTGAAAATTGATGGCTTCCCTTCCATGTTTTTCTACGAAGGGCTTCTCTTTATTTACCGTCCA
>SMXJ01000051.1 GCA_004356305.1 Bacteroidota bacterium
CATTACCGTAGCAATTTTATACTCACTGGATTGTTAGGTATAGTTGTTGTGATCGCGAAAGTCTTTAGAAAAAGAACGGTACAGAACAGGAAAAATACGAGCACGGAAACTAAAGAAGTATTGGTTTTTACCGAAAGTATTCCATTGTTGAAAAAACTGTCTGAAATATATGACGTTCCGGTAAGATCGGTATCCAAAACCGTCCTGGATAATGCTTTGTTTACACATAGTTTATGTGTATTTGATGTTGACTATGTTTCGTACCGGCAGATATTTGCGGTCATGCTACAGCGAAAAAACAAGCAGAACAGTTTTCGTATCAGGCCACCGGGATGTAATTTTGTGATTGGAAGTGATCAAAGTGACCAAAAAGGAGACGTTATAGAATTTTAATTGTCAAATTCACAATATACTGCGTGTAAAACATAAATATTTTAAAGAATATTAAATATAACCACTCAAATTTTATTAATTTTGCACCTGCCTGCCGTGAGGTGGGTCGAAATTGAAATACCACTTGTACTACTATGGCAAGATTTGAATTGAAACTACCGAAAATGGGGGAGAGTGTTGCCGAGGCAACCGTGACTAGCTGGCTTAAAAATGTGGGTGATACCATAGAAGCCGATGAGGCGGTGCTTGAAATTGCAACCGATAAGGTAGATTCTGAAGTCCCGAGTGAAGTAGACGGAACTTTGTTGGAAGTATTATTTGAGGTAGATGATGTGGTTCAAGTAGGACAAACCCTCGCCATCATAGAAACCGATGCTGATGTAGCAGTTCCTGCCCCTTCCGAATCGGATTCCGTTGAGGAAACTCAACCCGACCTTGTTGAAAAAATTGAAGATACTCCGGCTGTCGCCGATGATTCCACAATTTCGACGATAGAAAGCAGTGAAGGCCGTTTCTATTCACCGTTGGTCAAAAAAATAGCCGTGGCAGAAGGTATTTCCCAAAGTGAGTTAGACGTCATCCCCGGAACGGGAAAAAATGGACGTGTGACTAAGAATGATATGCTGGGATATCTTAAAAATAGAGGATCTAAAACCATTGTTTCTACGACCATTTCCGAGAAGTCTGAAGTGAAGCAATCGGTTACCAAGCCGGTTACAACTATCTCCGTAAATGGTGAAGATGAAATTATAGAAATGACCCGTATGGGTAAACTCATCGCTCATCATATGGTGGAGAGTGTGCAAACATCAGCCCATGTACAATCATTCATTGAATGTGATGTGACCAACATTTGGAACTGGCGAAATAAAATAAAGAACGATTACGAAAAGAGAGAAGGAGAGAAGCTGACCTTAACTCCTATATTTATGGAAGCTGTTGCCAAAGCCCTGAGGGACTTCCCTATGCTCAATATCTCTGTCGAAGGAAATACCATCATAAAGCACAAAAATATCAATCTGGGAATGGCTGCTGCCTTAGCCGATGGAAACTTAATTGTTCCTGTGATCAGGAATGCAGATCAGCTCAACCTGGTGGGTATGAGCAAAGCGGTAAACGACCTGGCTGGTCGCGCCCGTACTAACAGACTGAAACCGGATGAGATCCAGGGTGGAACCTATACGGTGACCAACGTTGGGACATTCGGCAGCATTATGGGAACTCCTATTATCAATCAGCCGCAGGTAGGGATCTTGGCATTGGGCGCCATTCGAAAAGTACCCGCGGTAATAGAGACTTCAGAAGGTGATTTTATTGGTATTCGTTATAAAATGTTCTTATCACACAGTTACGATCATAGGGTAGTCAATGGTGCTTTGGGAGGGCAGTTTGTGAAGGCTGTAGCCGATTATCTCGAAGGTTGGGATCTGAATCGAGAGGTTTAAATGAATAACGATCTCATTTAGACGATTTTTGATTCGAAAAATTTACTCCTAACGACTATCAACTATTCACTAATCACTATTTACTACTTTTGTACTATAAATTATACCCATGGAGTTAAAATTAAATAAACCCATCTGTTTTTTCGATCTTGAAACAACGGGAGTCAATGTGGCTTCAGATAGAATTGTTGAAATATCTATCCTGAAGGTATTTCCCAATGGAAATAAAGAAAGCCACACTTGGCGTGTTAATCCGGAGATGCCTATACCGGCCGTCGTAACTGCTATTCATGGGATCACCGATGAAATGGTTGCCGGCGAACCGACATTCAAGGTGTTAGCGCCAAAGGTATATGCACTGATCAAGGACAGCGATTTAGGCGGTTTTAATTCCAATAGGTTTGACATTCCTCTATTGGCTGAGGAATTACTTAGGGCTGAAATTGACCTCGATCTAAAAAAAGCACTCTCTGTCGATGTGCAGACAATATTTCATAAAAAAGAAAAGCGTACCCTGGAAGCTGCCTATAAATTCTACTGTGATAAAAGCCTTGAAAATGCGCATAGTGCGTCAGCCGACACCTTAGCGACCTATGAAGTATTATTGTCTCAGTTAGAACGATACGACGATCTGGAAAATGATGTTTCTTCATTGGCCATTTTTAGTTCGCATAGGCAGTTTGCGGATTTTGCAGGTTTCATCGGATTTACCAAAGATGGGGAAGAGGTGTTTAACTTCGGAAAACATAAAGGGGTATTAGTGGAGGACGTACTTGAAAAAGAACCGGGCTACTATGGTTGGATACAGAATGCAGATTTTCCATTGTACACTAAAAAAGTACTGACAAGAGTGAAACTAAGGAAGTTGAATAATAAGCTGTAGGGAAAGTATTGAGATGTGAGCTATGAGAAGTGTGAAGACCGGAGCACGGAGCACGCTTGTCCGTCCGAAGTTGCCCGTCCGAAATAAAATATAGGCGGGAAATGTAGGTGGGGCGAAGGCGGAAAGTATGAAGCATGAAGTTGTAAGTCCAAAGCCGAAAGTCAAAAGCCGGAAGACCGAAGTTGGAAATGGCAGTTAAACGATTCAACGATTAAACACATCATCAAATAGTCAACACTCAACACTTGCAACTTAACACCGATAAACATCAGTATTGAATCACAGCGTTTATGAAGATCATCTGTATAGGCAGAAATTATGCCGGGCACATAGAAGAATTGGGGAATGAAAGGCCGAGGGATCCTGTCCTTTTTTTAAAGCCGGACACTTCAATTCTAATAAAGAAAAATCCGTTTATTATTCCGGAGTTCTCGAATGATGTGCAATACGAGGTAGAGATCTTGGTAAAGATCAAGAAAATTGGAAAATACATCGATCAAAAGTTTGCACATAAATATTACGATGAGATTGGACTTGGGATAGATTTTACGGCACGTGACCTTCAGCAGCAATTAAAGGAGAAAGGATTACCATGGGAAAAAGCCAAAGCCTTCGACGGAGCGGCAGTTATAGGCAATTTCTTACACAAAAGCACCTTCGAGAGTGTGGATGACATCAATTTTAGGCTCGAAAAGAATGGCATGACCGTTCAAGAGGGAAATACGTCACTAATGTTGTGGAAAATCGATGCGTTGATCGAATATATCTCAAAATATTTCTCATTAAAGATAGGAGATGTTATATTTACAGGCACTCCATCTGGAGTAGGTCAGGTATTGCCCGATGATTTATTGACGGGTTTTATTGAAGATAAGGAGGTATTCTCCATAAAAGTTAAATGAAACCATGAGTAATCACTATTCAATAGAGAGTTTACGGGAAATTTCTGATGGCGATTCAGATTTCATGATGGTCGTGGCACGAACCTTTTTAGAAGAGATACCACCGGATCTGGCTTCTCTTAAAGAAGCAATTATTAATAATAATAAAGAATTAGCCTATCAATTTGCGCACAAGATGAAACCCAATATTGAAATGTTCGGTATCGATGTGGTAAAACAGATCACAGCTGTCGAGTCCTGGACCAATACTTCAAGAGGCACGGAGACCATTCTACCGCAAATTGAATTGGTGGTCACCACTCTTAATCGGGTTTTTGACGAATTAAAGGAAGACTTCAATTTATAAATGTTTGCCGAAATAATTACCATTGGCGACGAGATCCTAATAGGACAGATAGTTGATACCAATTCTGCACATATAAGTAAAGAACTCAATAAAATTGGGGTTCAGGTTTACCAAATTACTTCTATTCAAGACGATAAAGAGCATATCCTTCAAGCCCTGGAAGATGCCAAAAACAGGGTAGATCTTGTATTGGTGACCGGGGGTTTGGGCCCAACGCGCGATGATATCACTAAACAATGTTTTATCGAGTTTTTTGACGATGACTATGTGGAAAATGAACAAGTCCTTCAGCATATAAAAGAACTCTTTTTAAAATACTTCAATAAAGAACCATTACCCTCAAACTTGTTACAGGCCCAGGTTCCATCAAAGGCCACCATATTGTTTAACAGCTATGGTACTGCACCGGGTATGTGGATGGAAAAGGACGATACCGTATTTGTCGCTATGCCGGGTGTCCCATACGAAATGAAATATTTATTGAAAGACAGCGTGCTTCCCAAGATTATTAAAAATTTCAACCGGCCGCACATTTATCATAAAACGCTATTGACCTACGGAATGGGTGAAAGCGATATAGCACATAGAATTTCAGATTGGGAAGAAAATCTCCCTCAACATATCAAATTATCCTATTTACCCGCTTTGGGAAGAGTTAGATTGCGGCTGTCTTCGAAAGGCGCTGATGAACAAAAACTGCGAAATGAGGTCGATGGTCAAATGGAAATTGTACACAAAATGCTTTCAGATATCGCGGTGGGCTTCGAAGGCGAGACCTCAATAACACAAAAAATAGGGGAGTTACTCATCCAACAAAACAAGACATTGAGTTTGGTCGAAAGCTTTACGGGAGGTGCCCTAGCTCAGGAGATCACTCGATATGCCGGCGCTTCTGCCTTCTATCGCGGGGGCATCATACCCTATGCCACTGAGTTAAAAATCTCGATATTAGGGGTGAGTGATGAATTGATAAAAAAACATAGTGTAGTGAGCCTCCCGGTTGCCGAGTCCATGGCCGAACGGGGATCGAAGATCTTTCAAAGTGACTATTCCATCGCCACAACGGGAATCGCAGGGCCCACCAAAGGGGATGGGGATGATGAAATTGGAACGGTATGTATTGCCATTGCCGCCCCGAACGGGGTTATTTCTGAAAAGTTCCTTTTCGGTAAAGTACGAGAACGTGTGATTCAAAAATCTGTCAGTAAGGCCTTCGAAATGCTGCTCAAAGAAATTTCAAAAAACTAAATTTCTTTTGTTGTTGAAACCAATTTATTTACTTAAATTTGCACCCGGTTAAAAATTATTATAAAAACTAAGACAATGTCAAGAGTTTGTGAACTTACAGGGAAAAGAGCGATGTCAGGGAACAAGGTATCTCACGCGCTGAACAGA
>SMXJ01000052.1 GCA_004356305.1 Bacteroidota bacterium
AATTTTCTTTTGCATCCGGCCACAACCAATATAGGACTAAAACTTGCGCGGGCATTTCCTTCTATCCTTCCCGGGATCATTAAAAAAACCCACGGCGACTTACTTATATGATCAGCTACTCTTCGAAATATCGCACCGAACAGACCGAAATCATGGATGACTTTAATCTGCAGGGAGATGAATTGCTGGAACTGTTGACCGATCTAAAACGAGTGAATAAAATGCTTGGTGGAAACGCGATTAGCTTGAATGGGATCGGCCAGCTACTTGAGGGCAGGCCTGCAAATAATACGATTACAATTTTAGATATAGGTTGTGGTGACGGTGAAATGTTACGACAATGTGCAAAATGGGCAACTAAAAATAGGATAAAGGTTCAGTTAATAGGAATAGATGCCAACGCACATATAGTGAAAGAGGCTGAAAAACGTTCCCGAGAAATAAAAAATGCTACCTTTAAAGTAGTGAATGTTTTTGCTGAAAAAGAAATACTCCCTGAATTTGATATAGCTTTGTGCACCTTGTTTTTGCATCACTTTAAGGAACCCCAGATAGAGGACCTTTTACACAGACTCACTGGAAAGGCGAAAGTGGGAGTTGTGATCAATGATTTGCATCGAAGTTTTTGGGCATTTTGGCTTTTCAGATTATACGGTTCGCTATTCTTAAAATCGAGAATAGCCCGTCATGATGGTCTCATTTCCGTAGCTCGAGGATTTAAACGTAAAGAATTGAAGCGAATTTCAGAAAAGATAGAAGGATTTCACCAGTTGAAATGGAAATGGGCATACAGGTATCAATGGATCATAAGAGTTGTTAAATAAATAGAATGAGCGTACATATAACGGCAGTCGCAAAACAATTACCTCCCTACACCCGGAAAACCAGTGAGATCATTCCATTTATCGAAACCTGGTTGCATGATCAGGATTCCCGTTTTAAGCGGAAAGTGATCAAGATATTTGAGGGTGCAGGCGTGGACATACGTTATTCCATTATGGATGCACACGAAGTTTTTTTCAATTCCACCTTCGAAGAGCGTAATGATATTTATGTAAAAGGGGTTAAAGCCCTTGGGCGTCAATGTTTGAAAAAAGCTTTAAAAAAAGTGAATTGGAAACCTACCGATATCGACTTTCTGATAACGGTGAGTTGTACCGGAATCATGATCCCTTCGGTAGATGCTTATTTGATCAATGAACTAAAAATGCGGCAGGATGTAGTAAGACTTCCGGTAATGGGAATGGGTTGTGCCGCCGGAGTTTCCGGAATAATTTATGCACGAAATTTTCTTAAAGCCAATCCGGGCAAGCGAGCCGCTGTAATTGCTTTGGAATCACCAACCGCAACTTTTCAGTTAGACGATTATTCAATGGTGAATATTGTAAGCGCTGCGATCTTTGGTGACGGTGGAGCCTGTGTTTTACTTTCTTCGGAAGAAGATGCATCGGGCCCGAAGATCCTGGCTGAGGCCATGTATCATTTCTACGATGCCACAACCATGATGGGGTTTAAGCTTGTAAATACGGGACTTCAAATGATCCTGGATAAGGAAGTCCCCGAAAAGATCGCGTATCATTTTCCCGAGATAGTGCATCCTTTTTTAGCTGCAAATGGCAAAACCATCGAGGATGTAAATCATCTTATTTTTCATCCCGGTGGAAAGAAGATCGTTCAAACTGTGGAGGATCTCTTCGGAAGTTTAGGCAAGAACATTGACGATACCAAAGAAGTGCTTAAATTGTATGGCAATATGAGTAGTGCAACCGTTTTGTACGTATTGGAGCGGTTTATGGATAAGGATATTCCAAAAGGGGAGTTGGGATTGATGTTGAGTTTTGGTCCTGGTTTTTCAGCACAAAGAGTATTATTAGAATTTTGATGGATAGTGAATTCAATGACAAATGGGCGATAATTCTAGGCGGCAGTAGTGGCCTGGGGTTGGCCAGCGCAAAAAAATTAGCTTCTCATGGCATGAACATTTGTATAGTTCATAGAGATCGAAAAACTGCTATGTCGGATTTTACCGATGAAATTGAATCCATGAATTGCCTTGGTATCAAAGTAATGACTTTCAATAAAGATGTGCTCAAACCTGAAACGATCACTGAAGTTATTGGTGCCTTGTCAAAAGGTTCGGTAAAAGTACTGCTGCACAGTATAGCGAAAGGCTCGGTTAAGGCATTGATCTCTAATAATTCGGACGAGCTTACTAAGGAAGATTTTACGATAACCATCAATGCTATGGCCTTGAGTTGGTTCGATTGGACCAAAGGATTGATACGATCAAACAGATTCACAGAAGACGCCCGGAACATTGCATTTACCAGTGAAGGCAATACCAAAGCATTGAAGTATTACGGAGCTGTTTCGGCTGCAAAGGCCACCCTTGATTCACTGATGCGACAGATGGCTGTGGAATTTGCACCGTTGGGAATCACTACCAATTGTATCCAAGCGGGAGTGACCCGCACCTCATCCTTTGATAGGATTCCGGGAAGTGATCAGATCGCGAAATATACCAAACAAAGGAATCCGTTTCAACGTTTAACCACTCCGAACGATGTTGCCAATGTTGTCTATCTGCTGGGTAAGAAAGAGGCGCAATGGATCAATGGAACTATCCTGAAAGTCGATGGGGGAGAGAGTTTGTGCTAGATGACCAACTATAAAAACATACTTGAGAAATTACCCTATACGAAACCCTTTCTTTTTGTGGACCAATTGCTTTCTATTTCTGAAAATGGAGTGGAAGGGACTTATCGTTTTAAAGAAGATGAATATTTCTATGAAGGGCATTTTAATAATAGACCAGTAACTCCCGGTGTTATCTTAACCGAGTGTATGGCACAGATCGGCCTCGTGTGTTTGGGAATATTTCTTTTTTCTGAAAAGGACACTGAAGGCAAACCTCAAATCTCTTTGGTCAGTTCACAGGTGGACTTCCTTTTGCCGGTATATCCGGGAGATACAGTGAAAATAATCTCTGAAAAAGAATACTTCCGATTTGGAAAATTGAAATGCAAAATGAAGATGCTGAACGCTTCGGATGAATTGATCTGCCGGGGAATCATAAGTGGAATGGTTGTTTTAGAAGCGAGTAGCAAGAAGTAAGTATTAAGTATTGGGCAGTAAGAAGAAAGTCCAGAATTACTTGTAACGAAGTACTATTAATTCATTAAATCATTAAAAAACGCGTCGTCATAACCGGATTAGGAATTGTCGCCCCCAATGGAGTGGGCATCCCTGATTTTCTACATGCCATCCGGACGGGTAAATCGGGAATTAAATTCTTTCCAAAGCTCAAGGAGTTAAATTTTTCCTGCCAAATTGGTGCTATGCCGGATATTTCAGAGGAAAAGAAAAGAGAATATTTTACCGAGCTGGAACTTCGCAACTTCAATAGCAATGGAATTCTTTACGGGGTCATCGCCGGATTGGATGCGCTTCACGATGCAGGAATTGACAAAACTGCCATGGCCGATGAACCCGATTGGGGATTGGGAGTGGTATTTGGAACCGGAACCAGCGGGGTCGAAAAATTTCGCGAGGCTATTTATAAATTGGATGATGGCGAGGTGCGCCGACTGGGCAGTACAACTGTAGGCCAGACCATGATGAGCGGAGTAAGCGCTTATTTGGGTGGTAAGATGGGAGCCGGGAATCAGGTGACCACCAACTCATCGGCATGTGCAAGTGGCACGGAGGCAGTTTTGATGGGTTATGAACAAATTGCGACGGGAAAAGCGATACAAATGCTATGTGGGAGCTGTGGTGATGACGGCCCTTACGTGTGGGGAGGTTTTGACGCCATGAAGGTGACTACTTTCAAACATAATGAAACCCCCACTCAAAGTTCCCGTCCCATGAGTGCAACCGCCAGCGGATTCGTGCCCGGTAGTGGCGCAGGGGCTGTATTGTTAGAATCTCTCGATAATGCGATAGCCAGGGGAGTCACAATTTATGCCGAAGTACTCGGTGGAAATATTAACAGTGGCGGCCAGAGACAGGGGGGGAGTATGACAGCGCCCAATAGCATAGCCGTGCAAAAATGTATTATAGAGGCGCTGCAAAATTCGGGCGTGAACCCCGAAGAGATCGATTATGTCAACGGGCATTTAACGGCCACGGTTAAAGATCCGGTAGAAATTGAAAATTGGTGTGCAGCGCTGGATCGACAGGGAGCCGACTTTCCCTATATCAATTCATTAAAGGCAATGATAGGCCATGGATTGGCAGCCAGTGGAAGTATGGAGATCGTTTCAGCTTTATTACAGTTGCATCATAACTTCGTCTTTCCCAACATCAATTGTGAAGACGTGCACCCTGAGATTGCCCGGCTCATCGATCCGCAAAAAATTCCGCGGCATGAATTAAACGTTCCTTTAAAAACTATCGCGAAAGCCAGCTTTGGTTTTGGAGATGTCAATGCGTGTGTTATCTTTAGAAAAATTTAGAGAATGACAAAAGAAGACATCTACGCCCAACTCAAAAGCATCATTAAAATATACCTTCCCGAAGATGTTTCTGTAGATGACATAGGGCCTGAGAGCCATTTGATCAATGAATTGAATATAAATTCTTCTCATTTGATCGATGTGGTATTAGACCTGGAAGATGCGTTCGATATCGAGATAAAAGACGATGAGTTGGAAGCTATGGATACGGTGTCGAGTGCCCTCGAGATCATTCAGAAAAAAATAAACAACTAATTAAATTTCCCAATTATGGAATCTTTATTCGCCATTGAAAATTTAATTTCTCTAGCCATGCTTATTTTATTACAAGCTGTTTTGGGATTGGATAACTTGCTCTATATCTCTATTGAATCGAGACGCGCACCTCTTGAAGACCAGGACCGGGTCCGAAAATTAGGGATTGGGCTTGCGATCGTTTTGCGTATAGTTTTGCTTTTTGTGCTGCTACGGCTGATAGAGTTGTTTCAAGAACCCTGGATCGTAATTAGTGATACCGGAATAATTGATGGTTCATTCAATCTGCATAGTATCATCATACTCTTTGGCGGGGTCTTTATCATGTATACCGCTATGAAAGAGATCTGGCATATGATGGTAATCGAAGAAGGGCAGGCACAGGACAAGAAGCCCAGATCGATTACCACTATCATCATTTCCATCGTATTGATGAATTTGGTGTTCTCTTTCGATTCCATACTAGGAGCGATCGCCTTGACCGATGTTTTTTGGATCATGGCAACAGCAATAGTCATTGGCGGGCTTATGATGATCTGGCTCTCAGGCCGCGTGACCGAGTTCCTTAAAAAGAATCGTATGTATGAGGTACTGGGGCTATTTATCCTGCTCATCGTAGGGATTATGCTGCTTTCGGAAGGTGGAGATTTGGCACATTTGACAATTTTAGGAAATGAGGTCACCGCTATGAGCAAAACCACTTTCTATTTTGTCATTGCAGTGTTGGTGCTCATCGATATTGTACAGAGTCGTTATCAGAAGAAGCTCAACAAAGAACTCCATTAGCATATTCGATGTTTCTTTTCCTGTATTAAAACCGAAGATAATTGCAGTGGGAGAAAGAAATGTGCATAACCACCATCCGTATATTTTTTGAAAGTATTGAGAAGGTCAATAAAGATGTGGAATCGGGTGATCTGGCGATTATTTGGATTCACTTAGTTACCGGACCATAAATAAATGTCCTAAAATCCTAAACAAACAGAGAAAGAATGCCCACTGTGGTAATTCCCACCAATGCGAGGATAGTGGTCATCACCGTCCAGCTTCTGAAGGTTTGCTTTTCGGTCATTCCTAAATATTTACTTACGAGCCAGAAACCACT
>SMXJ01000053.1 GCA_004356305.1 Bacteroidota bacterium
ATTGATATTTTAAATCTGCCGTAATTACTTTGTGAAAAAGGAGTTTCATTCTCATAGGAGGGAAATGTTCCATTTCCGTCGAAAACATTGACGGTGGATATAAATAATAATCTTGAATTTGTAGCCATGCAATATTCGACCAATAGTTCGTGAGCTTTATATTGTGCAGCAAAATCTCCGCGAAGACAAGAAATAATTATGTCGGGTTGCACCTTGTTAAGTATAAGATCTAGATCATCGTCTTCGACACGGTATTTGTAAAAAACCTGATTGTCACTGAACAATCCTGCCTGGCTGGAATAGGTGCCATATACGTCGAAGTAGGAAAGGAGCTCTTTGTACAGGGAATTCCCTATAAAACCACTGGCACCAAGTATGAGTATTTTATCAGTCATTGATTGAATTTAGAAACCTGAAGAAAAACTTCTGTCCTCGTGCTCCTGTCTTTTTTATCCTTTATAAAATGGCAACTTAACCACGGTGGCCGAAACCGCTTTTTTTCGTATTTGAATGTGAAACTGCGTTCCAACATCCTTCATCACCGCAGGGACATAACCCATCCCGATGCCTTTACCCAAAGTTGGAGACATGGTTCCACTGGTAACCTTCCCTATTACTTTTCCGTTGCCATCTACAATGTCATAGCCTTGACGAGGAATCCCTCGTTCATTCAATTCGAAAGCGATCAGGCGTCTTTCAGGGCCCTGTTCTTTTTGTTTTTGAAGGTTATCAGCGTTTATGAAATCCTTCGTAAATTTTGTGATCCATCCCAGGCCGGCTTCCAATGGTGAGGTTGTATCATCGATATCATTTCCGTAGAGACAATAGCCCATTTCCAGTCGCAAGGTATCGCGAGCTGCCAATCCAACCGGTTTAATACCCCAATCCGCACCGGCTTCCATCACTTTGCTCCATACTAGCTCCACTTCGCTGTTCTGGCAGTAAATTTCGAATCCGCCGCTTCCGGTATATCCGGTAGCGCTAATAATTACATGATCAAAACCGGCAAAGTCGCATACTTTAAAGGTATAAAATTTAATGGCACTTAGATCTTCACTGGTCAACGATTGCATAGCCTCAACAGCCTTAGGGCCTTGGATGGCAAGAAGTGAAAAATTATCGGATAAGTTTCTCATTTCTGCATCCATCGTATTGTGTGAACCGATCCAATTCCAATCCTTATCAATATTGGAAGCATTTACTACCAGCAACCATTTTTCGGCATCGAGACGGTAGACGATTAAGTCGTCTACAATTCCACCTTCACTATTAGGAAAACAACTGTATTGTGCTTGCCCATCCACTAATTTTGACGCATCATTACTAGTCACCTTTTGAATTAATTCCAAGGCCCTGGGGCCTGTGATCAAAAACTCTCCCATATGGGATACATCAAATACACCAACACCATCACGTACGGTCTTGTGTTCGGCATTGACGCCTTCATAAGAAACCGGCATATTATAACCTGCGAAGGGAACCATCTTGGCGCCCAAGGCTTCATGTATGGCAGAAAGTGCTGTATTCTTCATATCTGAATTTCTGAAGTTGGTTTGCAAATTTATAGAATCTGTTGTAGCAAACGCAGGAAATGAATGAATGTTTTCAACAGTTTGTCAAGCAGGATGTGTGAAGGATTAAAGAAAATTTAAACTTATCTTTACCTTTAGGTATTATTTCGCGCTATATAACACACAACGATTAATCCCGGATATGAATATATTTTCCGCAAAACAATTATACGAAGCAGATAAGATCACTACTGATAAGCAAGGTATTTCCTCAGTAGATCTAATGGAACGGGCTGCAACTCAAATTTACGATTGGTTGCACCAACGGATGCAAGGTGCACAGGTGCCTGTGCATATTTTCTGCGGAATTGGCAACAACGGGGGAGACGGATTGGTTCTGGGGCGGCTATTGATCGAAAGTGGATATACAGTGACCATTTACATCGCCAATTTTACCGATAAGCGTTCCAAATGTTTTTTGATAAACTATGACCGCCTAAAGAATGTTGCTAAAAAATGGCCCGTCTTAATGACTTCGGAAAAGGACTTTCCTAAAATTCATGAGGACGATATAATTGTGGATGCCATCTTCGGAATAGGATTGAATCGTGCTCCCGAAGGCTGGGTTAAAAGCCTTATACAATATTTGAATGAACAAAAAGCTTTCAGGCTCTCTATTGATATTCCAAGCGGTCTTAGCTCCAACGAACCTTTGCTCGATGGAGAAGCGGTGATCCATGCCAATCATACACTTACATTCCAAACCCCCAAACTATCTTTTTTTCTTCCGGAAACCGGAAAATTCGTCCCTTATTTTGAAGCTCTGGATATAGGTCTGGATCCTGAATATTTAGTATCGACCACACCTTTGGCCCAATTGATCATGAAGCCTCTGGCGAAAACATTTTATAAGCAGCGGGAGAAATATTCGCACAAGGGTACTTATGGCCACTCATTATTGGTAGGTGGCAGTAAAGGAAAGATGGGTGCTATGGTGTTGGCATCCAAAGCTGCGCTAAGTGCAGGCAGCGGACTCGCAACAGCATTCATACCTGAATGTGGGAATACCATATTGCAAACAGCAATTCCGGAGGCCATGGTGCTCTCAGACGTCAATAACGATTTTATTTCTGAAATAGCCGTTGATTTTGAACCTTCGGCCATAGGAATAGGCCCCGGAATGGGTCAGGATAAGCGAACGGTTAAAACCTTCCTGAAGTTACTTTCTCAAACCAAACGGCCTATGGTGATCGATGCCGACGCCATTAATATCATAGCCGCAAATCCTTCAGCGGTAAAAGATGTTCCTAAGCGATCCATTTTCACACCACATCCGGTTGAGTTAGCACGATTGGTAGGGAAATGGAAAAATGATTATGAAAAGCTAAAAAAAGTTAAAGTCTTTTCAAAGAATAATGAAATGATCGTGGTTATAAAGGGAGCAAACACGATTACCATTTTTGGGGACGAAATGTACATTAATACCACCGGTAATCCCGGTATGGCAACTGCCGGAAGTGGTGATGTACTTACCGGAATCATCACAGGACTGCTTTCTCAAGGTTATGAGCCACTGGTAGCGGCTACTTTTGGTGTCTATCTTCACGGCAGCGCTGGAAATATAGTCTCACAAGAAAAAGGCCATGAGGCCTTACTTGCAAGCGATCTTATCGAAAACATTGGCAAGGCGTATTTAGAGTTACTTATACAAGAGGAATCTCAAATCCAGAATGAAGAGGAGAAAAGTAGCAGCTAAAAAAAAACGCCATATTTTTCAATATAGCGTTTTTCGGTTTATATCAATTCTTCCAATAGGTTTCGAAGCTCAGGATCTGAAGGCCTGGGTGCATTCGGGGAAATAATATTGCCATCAGGATCTATGAGAATAAACCTCGGAATTCCCTTGATGTAATATTCTTTTACAAATTTCGACTCCCAGTCCTTATCGGCATAAAGCTGAATACCACTCAGTTCTTTATCGGTTACCATACTGACCCATTTCTCATGATCCTTGGGCCGGTCAATAGACACACTTACGAATTCTATGTTCTTTTCACGGTAATCTTCTTCCACTTTCTTTAAATGTGGGATCTCTGCTTTACAAGGTCCGCACCAGGTAGCCCAAACATCTATATAAACATATTTGCCTTTCAAATCGGTTAAACTTGTAGTTCCGCCCGAATGATTCTCATAATTACTAAAAACGGGAGAAGGCCTTCCTTTGGGAAGATCTGTTCTTAAAGCGATAAGATCTCCCAGATAGCCTTGATAACTCTTAATAGTATTAGCGATCCCCTTTCTCGATCGGTTCACCACCGCTGTATCCAGATCTTTTTGGGAGTGAATAAAATTTTCTAGTTCAGTCGCGACCCCGGCAAGTTTAGTTTTAAGAGCTGCTTGATCCATCTCGTCAATCTCAAAGTCGAGAAGTTGCTCCTGAAATCTGGTATTTTCAGCTAAAAAATTATTATCTACGGAACCTTCTCCGGTATATTCAATACTTTCATCAAACTCATCAGTATTGAGGGTCATTTGAAGATCGTCTCCGTTTTTTAAGAAGAGACCGGTATACTCACCGCCATCATAGAAAGTAAAGAAACCCTTGGTCACAAAAAGCGTATCGCTAAACGAACCATCTTCGTTCACTTTTATCGTTTTGGAATAGTCTTTAGCAGACAGGACAATTGAATCGCTGTTTTTATTAGTGATCTGTCCGGAAAAAGTAACATATTCTTTTTTTACTTCTTTATCGCATGCGACAAGAACCATTGCGGTGACGATTAATACAACTTTTTTCATAGTCAATTCTTTAAATTTGCGCTAAAATAGAATAATATTTGGTTGTTTTAGAAAAATACTGAAAACCTTAACAGAAATTGGTATTTTTGTTTCAAACAACCACCACGCACATGCGCCCAATACATTATGTAAGTAGTGAGATACTTTCATTGTCCAGTATCAAGGATATTATTGATTCCCATAAAGAAATAGACCTCTCGGAAGAGGCTGTACTCAATATTAATAAATCGCATGAATATCTTCAGAAAAAATTAAAAGAAAGTGACAAACCTATCTATGGAATAAATACCGGGTTTGGATCGCTTTACGATGTGAAGATCTCAACAGATAATCTTTCTAAATTACAGGAAAACCTGGTGATGTCACATGCTTGCGGGACCGGGGAATTAGTGCCAAAACCAATTGTGAAGCTGATGCTATTGCTCAAGATACAATCATTGAGTTATGGCTATAGTGGAGTTCAATTGGAGACCGTGGCGCGATTGGTCGATTTTTACAATAAGGATATATTGCCGTTGATATATACTCAGGGCAGTCTTGGAGCTTCCGGAGATCTTGCGCCGTTGGCACACCTTTCATTACCGTTATTGGGAAAAGGTAAAGTATATGATGGCGAGGCGATTATTTCTTCGAAAAAAATGTTGATTGACAATAATTGGGAACCGTTAGTACTGCAAGCTAAAGAGGGATTGGCATTGCTGAACGGAACTCAATTTATGAGCGCCTATGGCGTGTATTGTTTAATAAAATGTTACAAACTATCTTACTTGGCCGATCTTATCAGTGCTGCATCTATAGATGCGTTTAATTGTAATATGAGTCCGTTTAACGAATTGGTTCATATGATACGCCCACATCGTGGACAAGTAAAAACCGCGCAACAGATCCTGGAATTTCTTGAAGGTAGTGAGATGGGCACTTCAGAAAATAAAAAAGTTCAGGATCCGTATTCCTTTCGATGTATCCCACAAGTACATGGCGCGTCAAAAGATACCCTGCAATTTGTAAATAGAACATTTAAAACCGAGATCAACTCCGTTACCGACAACCCCAATATTTTTAGAAAATCCGACCAGATCATATCGGGTGGTAATTTCCACGGACAACCCCTGGCTTTGGGGCTTGACTATTTGGGGATCGCGATGGCGGAATTGGGAAATATTTCGGAAAGAAGAACCTTTCAGCTGGTATCGGGTTTGAGGGATCTACCTCAGTTTTTGGTCAATAACCCCGGGTTGAACAGCGGTTTTATGATCCCGCAATATACCGCAGCCAGTATCGTAAGTGCGAATAAGCAATTGGCCACTCCGGCTTCGGTAGATTCCATAGTTTCATCAAACGGACAAGAGGATCATGTGAGTATGGGCGCTAATGCTGCAACCCAGTGTCTTCGAATTATTGATAATGTGGAAACAATCCTGGCCATAGAATTGATGAATGCCTCTCAGGCAATGGAATTCAGAAAGCCAAAAAGATCGTCTGTATTTGTCGAATCTTTTTTACAAAGTTTTAGAAAAGGAGTTTCTTTTGTTGATGAAGACCGTTTATTAGCCGACGATATTCATACATCGGTTGCTTTTTTGCAAAGTTTTTCGATAGAAAACGAGTTGTTGTTCTAGAGGACTTCTTTAACGTGTGCAGTTCACACAAGTAATAGCTTGCGGAATTAATAGTATTCTTCCTATTGGTATGGGGTTTTGACAACGTATGCAGATACCAAAATCCGTATCGTCGATCCTGGAGAGTGCCACCCGGAGATTTATTAATTTTAACTCGGTATTTTTAAGCGCTAGGTCATTTACACTTTTATTGTTGATAGCATCCATACGTGACACACGTCCTATGGCATTTTCAGGGGCTATAGGTTTGGTTAACTCTTGGTATTTTTCTACCATTTTTTCAGTAGAAATAATTTCTTTCGTTATTCTTTTGCGAATTTGAAGTTTTTCTTTTGCACTGATCATAGCTAAGCTTTATTTGGAAATAGCTTCAAAAAACAAAATGACTAAAGATTTTTCGCAGGACTGAAATTTAAAAAGGCTACGATTCCGTAGCCTTTTTTTCTTTCCTGACTTTTATGGTGAGTTCGTCTTTCTTTTTATCGAGATCCATAATAATTGTATCTCCATCCTTGAGTTTGGAATTGATGATCTCTTCCGCCAATGGATCTTCAATATATTTTTGAATGGCCCGTTTCAGGGGTCTCGCTCCGTAGGCTTTATCAAAGCCTTTTTCGGCTATATAATCCTTAGCCTTATCAGTAAGGTTCAAGGTATATCCTAGGTCGGAAATGCGCTCAAATAATTGATCCAACTCAATGTCGATAATCTTGTGAATATGTTCTTTCTCCAGGGTATTGAATATCATAACGTCATCCACGCGATTCAAGAATTCAGGTGCAAATGATTTCTTCAATGCATTTTCAATGATGCTTCTGGTATTTGAATCTATTTGGTTTTCTTTGGCGGAGGTTCCGAAACCAACACCTTGCCCAAAATCTCTGAGTTTACGAGCTCCAATGTTTGAAGTCATTATAATTATGGTATTTCTAAAATCGATTTTTCGACCCATACTATCAGTGAGATAGCCATCGTCCAACACTTGTAACAGCATATTAAAAACATCCGGATGTGCTTTTTCTATCTCATCTAGTAATATCACTGCATATGGCTTACGCCTTATTTTCTCGGTTAATTGCCCGCCTTCTTCATAACCCACATATCCGGGGGGCGCACCGATCAGTCTGGATACCGCAAACTTCTCCATGTATTCACTCATGTCAATACGTACCAATGCATTATCACTATCGAATAATTCGCGTGCTAAAACTTTGGCCAATTGTGTTTTTCCTACTCCCGTTTGACCTAAAAATATAAAGGAACCAATGGGTTTATTTGGATCTTTCAAGCCGGCACGATTGCGCTGTATTGCTTTAACCACTTTCGCAACGGCTTCATCCTGTCCAATTACCTTTCCTTTGATACGATCAGGTAGAGCCATAAGCTTGTTACTTTCTGTTTGTGCAATTCTATTTACCGGAACACCGGTCATCATAGAAACTACTTCTGCGACATTTTCTTCATCCACTATTTCTTTGTGAAGTTTGGATTCTTTCTGCCAGGCCTCCTGCTCCGTGAGAAGTTCTTTTTCAAGATTCTTCTCATCATCTCGCAATTTGGCTGCTTCCTCATATTTCTGTTTTTTTACAACAGAATTTTTCAACGCACGAACTTCTTCAAGTTTTTCTTCAAGGGTCAAGATCTTCTCCGGAACATTAATATTGGTAATATGTACTCGAGATCCGGCCTCATCTAAGGCGTCGATAGCCTTGTCCGGCAGAAATCGTTCTGTCATATATCTATTAGTCAATTTAACACAAGCCTCCAGTGCTTTATCGGTATAGTTCACATTGTGATGTGCCTCATATTTGTCTTTTATATTCCGAAGAATTTCAAGAGTCTCTTCAACGGTAGTTGGTTCTACCAATACTTTCTGAAAACGTCTTTCCAATGCTCCGTCTTTTTCAATATACTGTCTGTACTCATCCAAAGTGGTAGCACCAATACATTGAATTTCACCACGGGCCAATGCCGGTTTGAACATATTGGAAGCATCCAGAGAGCCCGTCGCACCTCCGGCACCTACGATTGTGTGAATCTCATCGATGAACAGGATGATATTTTCATTCTTTTCCAACTCATTCATAACCGCTTTCATCCGTTCTTCAAATTGCCCTCGATATTTTGTTCCGGCAACCAAACTGGCCAGATCGAGCGTGACCACACGCTTGTCATAAAGAATCCGGGAAACTTTGCGTTCCACTATGCGCAATGCAAGTCCTTCGGCAATAGCCGATTTGCCCACACCCGGTTCTCCGATAAGTAGCGGGTTATTCTTTTTTCTTCGGCTTAATATCTGGGATACTCTTTGAATTTCTTTTTCGCGGCCTATCACGGGATCCAATTTTCCATCTACGGCCATTACGGTAAGATCTCTTCCGAAATTATCTAAAACAGGTGTTTTCGATTTTTTACTCCCTTTGGTAGTACTCGATCCGGAGAATAAATTTTCTTTATCATCATCACCGGCAGCAGTATCATCATCATCATCATCATTTGGAAACGAATCTGAAGCCGTAGGTTCAATATAATCCTCGTCGTTGGTAATCATAAGCTTAAATTGATTTTTAACCCCGTCATAATCCACATTCATTTTATGGAGCAGCTTGGTAGTGGGGTCATTTTCATTTCGTAAGATACAGAGTAACAAATGGGCTGTGTTGATGGATGAACTTTGAAATAATTTAGCCTCGAGGAAAGTCGTCTTTAAAGCGCGTTCAGCCTGACGGGTCAAGTGTAAATTCTTCTTTTCATTGCTACTTGTCCCCGCATTGGGGTTTGCAGGGCTCAAGATCTCTACTTTTCTTCTCAGATGGTTTAAATCAATATCCAGCGCGTTGAGGATGTTTACGGCCTTGCCATTGCCATCACGCAAAAGTCCAAGCATCAAGTGTTCGGTGCCGATAAAATCATGGCCCAAACGCAATGCTTCCTCTTTGCTGAATGCAATTACATCTTTTACTCTTGGTGAAAAATTATCATCCATATATCGTTCTCCTAAGTGACGAAAATAATTAAATATTATTAGTTAACGGCAAAAATTATACCTCAATATATGAGGTAGTAGTAAATGGAGCAAAAAACTTTCAAATAACAAAGCTTAAAGTACGATAGTTATTAACGATTTTCAACTGTTTTTTTGTTAATAAAATAATGAAGATTGCCCCTTTAAATCGTTAATCAAGCTTGCAATTTAATGTATATTGCTTTCTTAGATTTTAATAAATAAATTAACATAAAATATATATGGCAGAAGGCGAAAAATTAATCCTGATCAACATTGAAGATGAAATGAAGTCAGCCTACATCGATTACTCGATGTCGGTCATTGTGTCACGTGCTCTGCCAGATGTTCGTGATGGTATGAAGCCGGTTCACAGAAGGGTTTTATATGGAATGCATGAATTGGGAATTCGAGCCACGGGTGCACATAAGAAGTCGGCTAGAATAGTTGGCGAAGTTTTAGGAAAGTATCACCCACATGGTGATACTTCAGTTTATGATGCCATGGTACGTATGGCCCAATCATGGAGCTTGCGTTATATGCTGGTGGATGGGCAGGGTAATTTTGGATCTATAGACGGTGACGGTCCCGCCGCAATGCGATATACGGAAGCTCGTATGCAGAAGATATCCGAAGATATGCTGGCCGATATCGATAAAGAGACTGTGGACCACCAGCTAAACTTTGACGATACCTTACAGGAGCCTACCGTGCTTCCGACCAAGGTTCCCGCATTGCTGATCAATGGCGCTTCCGGGATTGCAGTTGGTATGGCGACCAATATGGCTCCCCATAACTTATCTGAGGTTATTGATGGTATCATTGCCTATATCGAAAATTCTGATATAGAAATTGACGAGTTGATGGAACACATAAAAGCACCCGACTTCCCAACCGGTGGCGTGATCTATGGTTATGAGGGTGTGAAAGAGGCATTTCACACCGGCCGTGGGCGCGTGGTAATGAGAGGAAAAGCTTCGTTCGAAGAAGTTGATGGACGTGAAAGTATAATCGTGACCGAAATTCCATATCAGGTGAACAAGGCCAATATGATCAAAAAAACCGCAGATCTCGTCAATAACAAGAGGATTGAAGGGATCTCGAATATCCGTGATGAGAGTGACCGCAATGGAATGCGTATAGTTTACATTCTGAAACGCGATGCCATACCGAATATCGTTCTCAACATGTTGTATAAATACACCGAACTGCAATCCAGTTTTAGTGTCAATAATATTGCCCTTGTAAAAGGCAGGCCACGAATGTTGAATCTTAAGGAAATAATCCATTATTTCGTGGAACACCGCCACGAAGTCGTGACGCGCCGCACAAAGTATTTATTGCGTAAAGCCGAAGAGCGAGCTCATGTCCTTGAAGGATTGATCACAGCTTCAGACAATATTGATGAAGTAATAGCTCTTATAAAGGCTTCGGCCAATGCCGATGAGGCTCGTGCCAAGTTGATAAAGAGGTTTGAACTTTCTGAAATTCAGTCAAAAGCCATCGTCGAAATGCGTCTGCGCCAATTGACGGGTCTGGAGCAGGATAAATTGCGTACCGAATATCAAGAGTTGAAGAAAACCATAGAGGAATACACGGATATCCTGGCGAATAAAGACCGAAGAATGGCGATCATCAAAGAAGAACTGGCCGAGATCAAGAAAAAATACGGAGACGAGCGTCGTTCAATTATAGAATATGCAGGCGGTGATGTTAGTATTACCGATCTAATAGCAGATGAAAAAGTAGTGATCACAATTTCACATGCCGGATATATAAAGCGAACCTTACTAACAGAATATAAAAAGCAGCATAGAGGAGGAGTAGGCCAAAAAGCTACAGCAACGCGTCACGAAGACTTTTTAGAACACCTCTTTGTTGGTACAAATCACCAATATATGTTATTCTTTACTCAAAAAGGAAAGTGTTTCTGGATGCGGGTATTTGAGATTCCGGAAGGGAGTAAAACATCCAAAGGACGAGCTATCCAAAACCTGATCAATATAAAGCCGGATGATAAAGTGAAAGCGTTTATTTGTACACAAGATCTGAAAGATGAAGAGTATATCAATAGTCACTATGTAATTATGGCTACCAAGAAAGGTCAAGTGAAGAAAACACCATTGGAGCAATATTCCCGTCCACGAACCAATGGGATCAATGCCATTACGATCAGGGAAGATGATATTTTGCTTGAAGCCAAATTGACTACGGGAGATAGCCAGGTGATGTTGGCTGTAAAATCCGGAAAAGCCATTCGTTTTGAAGAAGGGAAAACAAGACCCATGGGCCGTAATGCATCGGGTGTAAGGGGCATTAGATTAGGTAGTGCAGATGATGAAGTGATCGGGATGATAGCGGTCGATGACCTGGATTCTGATATTTTGGTTGTTTCTGAAAATGGCTACGGAAAACGTTCCAGTATAGAAGATTATCGTATCACCAATCGTGGAGGAAAAGGTGTAAAAACTATTAATGTTACCGAAAAAACCGGTAATTTAGTTGCTATAAAAAATGTAACCGATAGCGACGACCTGATGATCATCAATAAATCGGGGATCGCAATACGGATGGCAGTGGCAGATCTTCGGGTCATGGGTAGAGCTACGCAGGGAGTCCGATTGATAAAAGTGAAGGAGAACGACGCTATTGCAGCTGTTGCAAAAGTTATGCATGATGATGATGATGTGGAACTGGATGAAGACGGTAATGAAGTCATTGTGGATGAGTCTGCAGGAGAGGGCGATGAGAACGGCACAGCAATTGATAACGACGATACACAAACTGATGATAACGACGATACACAAGCTGATGATAACGACGATACACAAGCTGATGATAACGACGATACACAAGCTGATGATAACGACGATACACAAACTGATGATAACGAATAAAATAAAATTGCTATAATGAAAAAGCATATACTTTTGGCCGGAATTCTATTGATCTCAGTTTCGGCTTTTGCTCAGAAAAAAGAAATTAAAAAAGCTGAGAAAGCTTTGAAAAATGGTGATCTAACCGAAGCCATTGGGCTATTAAATCAGGCTGAAGGACTTATTTCCAATGCCGACAACAAACTAAAAGCTCAATTTTACGTGGTCAAAGGTGAGGTGTATTTGGCAGATGCGGGAAAAAATAATTATGATAAAATGAAAACTGCTTCTGTCGCTTTTGCCAAAGCTGACGAAATAGGGGAATCGAGCTACAAAGAACGAGTGAGTATCGGTAAACAAAACCTAAGGGTTGCTTTAGTGAACAGTGCGATTAGCGATCAAAACAGTAAAAACTATTCCCTTGCATCCGAGAAATTACATACCAGTTATATGGCCAGCAAGAAGGATACTTCCGATTTGTATTACGCGGCCGGAAATGCGGTGAACGCAAAGGATTATCCTAGGGCATTGAAATTCTATAAAGAACTTTTGGATTTGGGATATACAGGAATTCAAAAAGAGTATACCGCATTGGACAATAAAAGTGGCAAAGTGGTTTCGTTTGGAGATGAGAATGAACGAAATACCGCATTGCTAACCGGAAATTATACCAATCCGGATGAAAGAATGCGACCTTCCGTTAAGGGAGATATCCTTAAAAAAGTGACCAAGATATACATGAGTCAAGGTGAGAATGAAAAAGCGCTTGTTATTATGGAAGAAGCCAGAACGGCTAATCCGGATGACGTAGGTTTGATTCGTTCTGAAGTGGATTTGGCTTATAAAATGGGGGATATGGAGAAGTATACTACTTTGATGAACGAAATGATCAAATCCGATCCGACCAACCCGGAGCTTTATTATAATCTTGGTGTAAGCGCAGCACAACTGGATCAAAAAGAAAAAGCATTGGATTATTATAAAAAGGCTTTGGAACTAAAACCCGATTATGATCTGGCACAGATCAATATAGCGGCATTATTACTGAGCGATGAAGGGAAGATAGTAGAAGAAATGAATGATCTGGGTACTTCGTCTGCAGATGACAGAAGGTATAATGAACTTAAAAAGCAACGAACTGACCTGTATGAAGAGGTGCTACCATATTTAGAATCTGCGATAAAAACTAAAAGCGATAACATTGAGTTGGTAAGAACACTTATGAATATCTACAGCCAGTTAGGACGAGATGATAAATATAAGACCATGAAGGCTAAACTCGAAAACATGGAAGTTGGAGGAGAATAAGATTCATCCTTGACAGGAATATATAAAAACCGTCCGAGATTTTCGGACGGTTTTTTTTGATCCTTTTCATAGGTTATCTAATCACAGGAATAACCAACGAGCCTATGATTTTGGTAAATACCGTTAAATAATTCGTTTTATTACCCGTAGTTTATGGGTGTGTTTCCTTTTTTCGTAATTGAAAATACCTATATGGTCCAGGCGATCGATTCGTACCTGACCATGGGAGTGGATAATATAATTGTCTTCCATTATAATACCCACGTGGATGATAGTGCCTTCCGAGTTGTCAAAAAAGGCTAAATCTCCCGCTTCACTCTCCTCGATAAAACTAATTGCTTCGCCTTGTGTTGACTGCTGGCTAACATCCCGCATTAATTTATGGCCATTCAATTTATAGACCATTTGTGTCAATCCGCTGCAATCAATTCCGAAAGGAGTTTTACCACCCCACATATACGGGGCATTCAGGTAAAGTATTGCGGTATCTATGAGATGTTTTTTCTTAATAGTTTCAGAAATTGATTTTCCTTCGAAACCATGATCCAATATTTTTAGTCCATTGAGGATGCTACCCAAAGGTATTGAGAGCAATTGCCCTTCCGAAGTAGTTATAAAGTCGATCAGATCCGAAGATAATCGCAACTTTTGCGATGTAAGTCCTTTGTGTTCGTTTTCGGAAATTAAACGGAACTGTTTATTATCGATCCAACCTTCATAACCATCGAAATCCAAGCAAACACGACTCCATTTACTCCTGCTTTCCGGCACTTTTAACGTTTCTCCGTACAATACCTGAGTTACCAATTCGCTTTGATCACTTGCTTTTGCGCGCAAAGGAACAATGCTAAGAGGACAAATACCATATTTCATCTGGGAGTTATATTGTTTTAGGGAACCGATGTGATCCAATTGATTTCATCTTAGAACTTTGCAGTTTAAAAAGATAGATCAATTTCTTTCTATCACCATGGCTGAGGCACCGCCACCGCCATTACAAATAGCAGCCGCACCAATTTTAGCGTTATTTTGTTCGAGTACATTGAGCAACGTTATTAGAATTCGCACACCACTACAACCCAATGGATGGCCCAAGGATACGGCCCCGCCATTTACATTTATATTGGAGTCATTCAATCCTAAAATTTTCATATTGGCCAGGCCAACAACCGCAAAGGCTTCATTCAATTCGAAGTAATCTACATCTTCCATTGTGATTCCTGCTTTAGCCAATGCCTTTGGAAGTGCTTTGGATGGAGCTGTAGTGAACCAAATGGGTTCATGGGCGGCATCTGCATAACTTCTAATTGTAGCGAGAGGTTTAAGGCCAAGATCCGAAGCTTTCTCTCCACTCATCAAGATCATCGCGGCTGCACCGTCATTGATAGTAGATGCATTGGCTGCGGTAACAGTTCCATCTTTGGTAAATGCAGGACGCAAAGTGGAAATTCTTTCCATCTTTACGTTCTTGTATTCTTCATCTTCTGAAAAAATAATGGGTTCGCCACGTCTTTGTGGAACCGAAACAGGAATTACCTCGTTGGAAAACTTACCTTCGCTCCATGCTTTGGCGGAGCGCTCGTATGATTGAATTGTAAACGCGTCTTGTTCTTCTCTGGTAAGCCCATATTTTTTGGCACATGCATCTGCACAAACACCCATAGCGGCTTTCTCATATACATCCACTAAACCATCTATCTGCATTCCATCCTCTATTGTTGAAGGGCCAAATTTTTGTCCATTTCGTATGCGAACATAATGTGGGATGTTGCTCATACTTTCCATTCCTCCGGCAACAATAATATCTGCATCTCCCAGAGCAATTGCCTGGGCAGCATTCATCACCGCTTTCATTCCTGAAGAACATACTTTATTCACGGTGGTACATGTAACCGTATCGGGAATACCGGCTCCCATTGCAGCTTGTCGTGCCGGGGACTGGCCTACTCCGGCCTGGACCGCGTTCCCCATGATAACTTCTTCCACCAGGGCAGGATCTAAGTTTATCTTATCCAAAGCTCCTTTAATAGCAATGCTTCCCAACTTACTCGCGGATATAGACGAAAGGCTACCCATAAAACTACCAATGGGTGTTCTTACCGCAGCTACAATGACAACTTTTTTACTCATAGATTTTACATTTTTTTCGGTACGTAAAATTACATATTTAAAACGAAACCGACATATTTAAAATAGTTAATAAGAAGGCATTTCAATGATTATTTAGAACATGAAAGATTCCCTCTTCTTGTTAAAAAGGTATGCGATGCAGATGAGATAACCATCTTTGGACAAAGCACACTTGGGATAAGTGGTTCTATATTTATACCTTTACTTTTCTAACTATTCATATGAATAAACTTTTCGTTTTCCTCACTAAAAACCAATCCCTTATTTACAAGGTGTTTTTGTACCTAATTTCGACGGTTTTAGTTATTTATTTGTTGCCTAAGGGTGGAAAATTTAAGTACGATTTCCAAAAAGGGAAACTATGGCAGCATGAGAACCTATATGCACCATTTAACTTCACGATTAAAAAAACCAAAGGAGTTATTGAAGATGAAACGGAAGCGATTAGGGCCGGCGCCATCCCTTATTTCGATGTGGATTCTCAAGTGGCTTCCGATGCCGTCGAAAATTACAACGCGCAATTTGAAACTTTTTTTGCCAATAGTTTGCCTCGAACACCAAGGCGTATAGCTAAAAATATGGGACTCAATATTATTAGTTCCGTCTATGAGACTGGGGTTATTGATGAAATGCATTCCTTTGGAAAAGCTCAGATAATATATGTAAAGACCGGCAACGAAGTAAGTGAGGTCCTATATTCACAATTGATTCAGGCGAGTGGTCTTTCAGGGATCATAGTTGACAGAACCACTATAGCTTCAGCGGAAGATATCGAACCACTCTTGCAACAATTACTCAAAAGGACGGTAAAAGCCAATGTCACCTATAATGCCCAATTGACTGAATCGTCCATAGAATCTGAAATAAAAGCCTTAAATCCCAATCGGGGTATTATCGAGAGGGGAGCGCGCATTATCGCGAAAGGAGAAGTTGTTGAAGGCGATAAATTTCAGATTTTGAACTCGCTGAAGGAGAAGTATCAATCGGAGGTTTGGAGCCAGAGTAATTACTATTGGGTGGTATTGGGGTATTCGGTGTTGGTTTCTTTGGTATTTATTATGCTTTTTCTTTTCCTGAAAAAGTACCGGAACGAGATATATTCGAACAATACCAAGGTGAGCTTCATATTTTTCAACGTTATTTTTATGGTTTTTCTCACAACCATGGTCGTGAAGTATGACCCAACCTATGTATATGTGATACCACTATGTATTCTCCCTATAATTCTTAAAAGCTTTTTCGACGCCCGTCTAGGGTTGTTCGTTCATGTGCTTACCGTATTGTTATTGGGATTCATTGTGCCTAATAGTTTTGAGTATTTATTCCTTCAGATCATTGCGGGTATCGTGACTATTTTAACCGTTTCAGAATTATCAAAAAGAGCGAATCTATTTATTTCGGTAGGCCAAATAACACTAGTATATATGTTGGGATATTTTGCCTTCTTCATAATACAGGAGGGTAATGTTCAGTTGATCGAATGGAAGAACTTCGCCTATTTTATTCTCTGCGGCCTGTTAACGTTATTTGCCTTCCCACTTATCTATATTTATGAAAAGATCTTCGGACTCGTTTCAGAATTATCCCTTTTGGAACTGAGTAATACCAATTCCAAATTATTAAAAGATCTGTCAAATAGGGCTCCTGGAACCTTCCACCATTCGCTGAATGTCGCAAATCTTTCAGAGGCAGCAGCAAACGAAATAGGGGCCAACTCAATGTTGGTGAGGGTAGGGGCGTTGTATCACGATATAGGTAAGGTAATAAACGCTAGCAGCTTTACAGAAAATCAGTTGAATCCTGTCAACATCTTAGAGGATCTACAACCCAAAGAAAGCGCGAAAATTATCATCGATCATGTCATTAATGGAATTGAGATCGCCCGCAAGAACAAGTTGCCGGACCGCGTTGTGGATTTTATTCGTACGCATCATGGAACCAGTTTGGTTTATTATTTCTATAAAAAAGAACTGGATAATAAAGGTGTGGCTGACGAAGAGGCTTTTCGGTATCCGGGTCCTAAACCGTTTTCAAAGGAAACCGCTATTTTGATGATGGCCGACAGCGTGGAAGCGGCCAGTAAAAGTTTGAAAGACCCTACTTCATCCAAGATCGATGCCTTTGTCGAGAATATTGTAAACAAACAAATGGAGCACGGACAATTTATAAATGCCAATATCACGTTTAAAGAAATTGAAACGATCAAGAAAGTACTGAAGAAGAAACTCAATAATATCTATCACTTACGAGTGGAGTATCCGGAGTAACTTTCCCGAAAGTACGCCCCTTTGCAAATACAAAACCTACAATGCTACGCATTGCAGTTATATTATTCCTCAAAAACTCAAGTAAAGGATATAG
>SMXJ01000054.1 GCA_004356305.1 Bacteroidota bacterium
ACCCAGTTCCGCTACCGCTAATTTTTGGTTTTGGACTGGAATTAATATGGTTCCGTAGTCGTATTTGTGATTATTTAATACAAAAGGTTTCATACCCACCTTGGCGCGCAAACCTTTAGACAATATCATATTCAGTGCTTTGGGAGAATAGTATTCATGCCACTCCATCAAATAGGCATAGTTGGAAACTTGTGTCTCCTTACCGGTATGCATTTGAAGGTTGGTTACCTCTGCACCCACATGACTTCGGGACACCGTCGCATAATCCAGATTGAAAGCCAATGGAAAGGTCCAGGCACTTACATCATAAAATAAGCTATCCCTAAATCTTGTACGGCTTTCAAACATCGCATTGATAAGGCGAAGTTGTTTTTGACCCTTCGGAATGATATAATAGTAACCTTTTATGAAATTCTTACCGTTCGAAGAGAAGTTGCTTTTCAACTCGTGGAATTTGATCTTATGACGCTGTAAGATCTCCGCCAGATGATATGTTTTCGCCCCATCTTTTTCATCTCCAAATACGATCGCACCTCCACTTATAGCCGATTCAATACGCGCGTTGCTGAAAAATTCGCGCTGGTAGTTCAATAATTGTTCTCTCATATTTACCGCCGCGTCGAGGGTGGAAAGAGCTGCCGTAAATTGATTCCTGATGGCAAATGGAAAGGTTAAAATCCCATTATCACTCTCCTGGGCATGCCCACGGGAAGATGCCTGCTCGAAAAGGATTCCTATGGTCCCGTTGATATCCGGGTAGGTGGATCCTTTTCCGTAGTAAAAATCGTCAAAGTTTTCTTCGGAAAAGTAGAAGCTCCCTAACTTATCAAATGCCTTCACATGATATTTTGCTATGGCCTGAGTTATATCCTGGTTCATTTGTGGTGTTAACGGATGGGTTCGTGACGGTATCCCGGGCTGAAAGAAGAAGCTAGAATTCGTACCCATCTCGTGGTGGTCTGTCAAAATATTAGGATACCAATGGTGAAAGCTTTTTAGACGAGCTCTGCTTTCCGGTAACTGCGCCGGAAGCCAATCACGGTTCAGATCAAACCAATAATGATTTGTTCGGCCACCGGGCCAAACTTCGTTGTATTCCCGATCATTGGGATCTGGATTTATGTTTTTGTTCTTATGAATGTTCGCCCAATATGCGAATCGTTGCAGGCCATCCGGATTAAAAGACGGATCGAAAAGAATGACAGTATTAGTTAACAATTCATCGATTTTTGCACCCTCTGCTGCGGCGAGATAATAGGCAGCGACCAGGGATGCGTTAGAACCACTGGGCTCATTTCCGTGAATAGAAAAGCCTTGGTACACGACGACGGGCATATTCGAAGTATTGAGAGAACCGGAGTTTGCCTCGGTCAATTCAAGGTGATCTTGACGAATACTTTCAATATTGCTGTGATTGGCCGTCGAAGTAATGGTTAACAGAAGTAATGGTCTGCCTTCAAAGGTGGTCCCCCTGTTTTCGATAGTGATCCGGTCGCTTGCCTTTGCCAGGGCAAACATATATTGGACTAATTTGTCGTGGGTGACATGCCATTCACCTACTTCATGATTGATGATGCTTTTTGGAGTGGGGATGTTTGGGTTATAAGTTACATCTTCGGGCAGGTAATAATCCAAATCTACCAGGTAATCCTGGGCATGGGTCACGAGCACACTAAGGAGGAGAAGAAGCGTAGTTAGATTTCTCATAGTATTGGTGTCTTTATTCTATTTAGAATGACAAAACCTTAAAGATAAAAAAACCGCCCCAATTCATGGAGCGGATATACTATTTTTAAGAAGGATTTACAATTAAATATCTTCGAATTCAATATCGGTGAAGCTCGAAGAATCTGTATTTTCATCTTTTACAGCCGCTTCTTCACTATTTTCTTCAGTATTTTCTTCTCTTTTGTAGTCTTTTTGATGACGTTCACTGATCACTTCCGCGCCTTTTTCATCCAAAATGTATTGAACCATTTCGCTCAAATTATCTTTGAAATCTAAAAAATCTTCCTTGTACAGATAGATCTTGTGCTTTTTGTAGTGAAAAGACCCATCATCATTGGTGAATTTCTTGCTTTCGGTAATAGTTAAATAATAATCTCCCGCCTTCGTTTCGCGTACATCAAAAAAGTAAGTGCGTCTACCGGCGCGCATCACTTTTGAATGAATTTCTTCTTTCTCCATCATAATTTCTGACTCTTTTGGTTAATTTTTAAATCGTAGAGCCAAAAATCTAAAAAAAAACCTAATAAGCAAAGGAAAGACTACATTTCTTTTTCGAGAAGTTGTTTGTGGTATAAATTTTTGTAGTATCCATCGCTGTTTATTAGCTGATTATGAGAGCCTTGCTGTATAATAACTCCATCTTCTAACACGATGATCTTGTCTGCATTTTTTACCGAAGAAACACGGTGACTCACAATAAGTGTTGTTTTATTCTCGGATACAAGCCCCAGGTTTTGGAGGATCTCCTCTTCAGTTTCTGTATCTACAGCGCTCAGGCAATCGTCTAACAATAATATTTTTGGGTTTTTGATAATGGCACGGGCAATTGATACCCGTTGTTTTTGTCCACCACTTAGGGTGATCCCTCTTTCTCCTAAAATTGTTTCATACCCCTTACTGAAGCCTTCGATATTTCGGTGCAAGGCAGCGTTCTTCGCGGCTATTATTACATCATCATCTGTCGCATCCTTACGACCAAATTTAATGTTGTTGCTTATGGTATCACTGAATAAAAAGGCGTCCTGAGGTACATAACCAATACTGTTCCGAAGGTCTTCAAGATCGATATCCTTGGCTGCGATATCATCCACGGTATAACTACCCTGCTCAACATCATATAACCTGGTGATTAGTTCCAGAATGGTGGATTTCCCGGAACCGGTATTACCTATAATGGCAAGGGTTTCACCTGGGCTGACAAAGAATGAAACTTCCTTTAAAGCCGTTATATGGGTGTCGGGATAGGTAAAACTCACATTTTTAAATTCAATTTTACCTATCACATTTGTCCGGGTGGTGGCAGTATTGATAATTTCCGGCTGTTCTTTCAGGAATTCATTGATCCGTTTTTGAGAGGCTTCAGCCTGTTGCACCATTGAGGAAACCCATCCCACAATAGCCACGGGCCAGGTGAGCATATTTACATAAATAAGGAATTCGACTATGGTCCCAAAGTCAATTTTCCCTTCGATGTATTGGTTACCCCCCACATAGACTACCAACAAGTTGCTCGCGCCGATCAAAAGGATCATCAAAGGAAAAAACAGGGCCTGAACTTTGGTGAGGTCTATGTTCTTTTCTTTACTACCATCCGCAAGTTTTTCAAAATCTATTTGGGTCCTGCCTTCAATTCCGTAGGCTTTGATCACTGAGATTCCGCTGAAACTCTCTTGTGTAAAGGTGGTAAGCTTCGATAAATACTGTTGTACTACCGTACTGCGTTTATGGATAGCTATACTTAATCTGTAGATAGTAATTGAAAGTATGGGTAAGGGCGCCACCGCATACAGGGTCAAAAGGGGGGCTGAATAAGCCATATAACTTATAGCTAAGATAAACAAGGTGATGGTGGTTGTACTGTACATCAAAGCGGGACCCGCGTACATTCGCACTTTGGAGATGTCTTCGCTAATCCGACTCATCAGATCTCCGGTGCGGTTTAGCTTATAAAAGCTTAGGGAGAGTTTTTCGTATTGTTCAAAAACCACGTTTTTCAAGTCGAACTCAATGTTGCGGGAAACCACAATAATGGTCTGACGCATTAAAAAAGTAAAAAAAGCCGAAAGCAATGCCGCGCCTAATATGAGAAGAATGTTTTCGAGCAGCACAGCTTTTAGCACTTCCCGGGTAATTTCGCCATTAAAACTACTTTGTACAGCATCCACAGAGTCCCCGATCTTCGCTGGAACGATAATTCGAAACATGGTGGCAACGACTGTGATAATCAATCCTAACAAAAGACGCCACTTGTACTTGATGAAAAATTGATTGAGGAAACGTAATTCTTTCACTGAGGGAACTTATTAACAAATTCTTAATTTTAAGCTAATTTTTTGCGATATCCTTAATATTCAACTAGTTTTGCACACCCTTTTTATGGATATATAATATTTAATGTATGGTGACTGAGGTAGTTAAGATTAAAGATCTTAAAAAATTAGCTCCGGTTTTTGGACAATTGTCCTTTGAAAATCACGAGCAAATCGTTTTCTGTAACGACAAAGATACTGGATTAAAAGCAATAATTAGTATACACAATACCGTTCTGGGACCCGCCTTAGGGGGTACCAGAATGTGGAATTACAGTACCGAGTGGCATGCGTTGAATGACGTACTTCGTTTATCTCGCGGAATGACCTATAAATCGGCTATCACCGGCCTTAACCTGGGCGGTGGAAAGGCGGTGATCATCGGCGATGCCAAAACCCAAAAAAATCCTGAATTGATGTTGCGTTTCGGAGAGTTTGTCCATTCTTTAGGTGGAAGATATATAACAGCGGCAGATGTCGGGATGGTTACCGGTGATATGGATTTGATACGAACTGTCACACCTTATGTTACTGGAATTTCCGAAGAAAAAGGGGGCGCTGGCAACCCATCTCCTATTACCGCTTATGGTGTTTTTATGGGAATGAAAGCAGCGTCGAAATTCAAATTTGGAAGTGATGACCTCGAAGATAAAGTGGTCTATGTTGAAGGGATTGGAAATGTAGGAGAAGCACTGGTCGAGCATTTATGCAATGAAGGCGCTAAAATATACATCAGCGACATCGATCAGGATCGCCTGGAGGAAGTTCGGGATAAATATAGTGCCACAATTTATGATGGAAATAATCTTCATGCGGAAGAAATGGACATTTATTCACCCTGTGCTTTGGGTGCAACCATAAATGACGTGACCATCGATCAATTGAAGGCCAAAGTAATCGCCGGAGCTGCAAACAACCAGTTGGCTGATGAGGAAAAACATGGATTACTTTTGCGCGAAAAAGGAATAGTATACGCACCGGATTTTTTGATCAATGCTGGTGGAATTATTAGCGTATATGCCGAATTAGAGAATTACGGTAAACAAGAAATTATCCGTAAGACCGAGAATATTTTCAATACTACTCTTGAGATCTTAAGCAATGCTGAAACCAATGAAATATCTACGCATCAAGCTGCTTTAGACATCGCTCAGGCGAAAATTGATATCCGTAAAAGAGAAAACTAAAATTAGTTTTTAATACATATATTTGCAGCGCACAGGTGATCACTTATGCGTTGTTAATTAGACAAAGTTCTTTTTCAGATATGCTTACAAGAAGACATATAAGAGTAAAAGTATTACAGTCGTTATATGCATTTTATCTATCCGATGACTCCAGTCTTGATAAGCAAGAGAAATTTCTGAAACACAGCATCGTTCAGATGCTGGAACTCCACGCATTGTTGCTTCAATTACTTGTGGATCTGAGGGATCACGCAGACAATTACATGAAAAAATCCCAGGTCAAACACCTGGCTACGGAACAGGAAAAAAACCCCAGTCGCTCCTTTGTGGACAATAAAGTGATCGATCTACTGGCAAAAAATGAATCGCTTTCACAATTCCTTCAGAATAAAAAATTAGACAACTGGAAAAATGACAATGAATATATAGCCATCCTGTTCAATGAATTGAAAGAACAAGACTGGTATGATGAGTACTTAGAGAACAAAAACCACAATTTTAAGGAAGACCAGGATTTTGTGCTTCGGTTGTACAGGGAAGTAATTGCACCGAATGAAAAATTATACGAGTATATAGAAGACACCCGACTGACTTGGATAGACGATTTCCCTTTGGTAAATATGTCTATTGTGAAAATGCTTTCGAAAATTTCAGAAAGCAATACATCCTACATTTTTAGCCCTGATGTATATAAAAATGAAGAAGATGAACAATTCAGTATAGATCTGCTCCAAAAAGTGATATTGAATGACGACAAACTCTCTGCTCAAATTGACGATAAAACCCCCAATTGGGATAAGGATCGCATTGCCGAGATCGATATGATCCTACTTAAAATGGGTATAGCCGAGTTCCTTTATTTTTCCAGTATTCCCATTAAAGTTACCATTAACGAATACCTGGAAGTTTCGAAGGAGTACTCCACACCTAAGAGTAGTCTTTTTATCAATGGGATCCTGGATAAATTGGTAAAAGAGTTCATTGCAGACAATAAATTGAACAAAAGTGGTCGTGGCCTTCGATAAGTACAAAAAAATCTTTATTTTAGCCACTCTTTAATTCAAATATTATATAATGAAAAAATCAATTTTTATACTAGCGGCAGTAGCATTAGTAGCATTTACATCTTGTAAGGAAAATGCAGCTGACAAGGTAAGTGAAGAAAATGTAGCAGCAGCAGCTGAACGTGATGCCGAGGCAACAAAGTTTCCGGTAATGGTCTTTGAAGAGTCTGAATTCGACTTCGGAACCATCGACCAGGGAACTCCACAAGAACATGTGTTTAAATTCACAAACACAGGAGATGCAGACCTAATTATTGTGGATGCAAAAAGTAGCTGTGGATGTACGGTTCCTGAATACACAAAAGATCCTGTTGCTCCCGGAGCCACCGGTGAATTATTGGTAAAGTTCAATGGAAGTGGTAAAAACCAGGTGAGTAAGACAGTGACGATCACTGCGAATACTAAAACCGGTAAAGAAACCATTAAGATCAAAGCTTTTGTAAAACCAAAAGAAGGAGCCTCGTCAGGATCTCCTATTCAAACTAAATAAGCCAAGTTACAAATGGATAATCTCTTAGGCCCATTACTCTTATTTTCTGTTTTTATCGTTTTCTTTATCGTGCTTCCGCAACGAAAGAAAATGAAGCAGGAAAAAAAGTTCTATAGTGAATTAAAAAGAGGGACGAAAGTGATTACTAATGGTGGTTTACACGGAAAAGTCCTGGATATTAATGACGATGGCACCATTATTATTGAAACCGGTGCCGGAAAAATGAAATTCGAAAGGACAGCCATTTCAGTGGAGATGAGCAATAAGTTAAACGCACCTAAGAATAAGTAATTCACTGCATACCGAAATAAAAAAACCTTCAGTTATTGCTGAAGGTTTTTTTATTTCGACAATTGTCTGGTCCTGAAATTGCATCAGCGATATTTTTTTGCCACCAGTTGAGCGATATTCACTATCACTTCAATCGCCTTTTGCATGCTTTCTACTGGAACATACTCGTATCGCCCATGAAAGTTATGTCCTCCTGCGAAGATGTTTGGGCAGGGAAGGCCCATAAAACTCAATTGTGAACCATCTGTTCCGCCTCTTATAGGTTTGATGATCGGTTCTATACCGATCTGTTTCATAGCCTCTTCGGCAATATCAACAATGTGCATAACCGGTTCTATCTTTTCACGCATATTAAAGTATTGATCCTTTATTTCTACTGAAATACGTTCTTCTCCATATTGTGCGTTCAAATCGGAAACTAATTTTGTTATCATCTCCTTTCGTGCATCGAACTGAACCTGATCATGATCACGAATAATGTACTGCAATCGGGTTCCATCTACTTCGCCCTTAACGCTATACAGATGAAAGAATCCTTGCCGATCTTCGGTATGTTCGGGCGTTTCCATGCGAGGTAGCGAATTGATAAAGTCTGTGGCGATATACATGCTGTTCACCATTTTACCTTTGGCATCTCCCGGATGTACAATTTTTCCTTTTATAGTCACCACAGCACCTGCCGCGTTGAAATTTTCGTATTCCAATTCTCCAACCCGGCTTCCATCCATGGTATAGGCCCATTCGGCACCGAATTTATCGACATCGAACTTATGTGCTCCCCGACCAATTTCTTCATCGGGAGTAAAGCCAACACGGATTTTCCCGTGTTTGATCTCCGGATGATCGATGAGATACTCCATGGCCGAAATAATTTCAGTTATTCCCGCCTTATCATCCGCGCCCAAAAGGGTGGTTCCGTCGGTTGTGATCAAGGTTTGTCCTTTGTAAAGCAATAGGTCATCGAACTCATCAGGAGAAAGCACTATATTTTCAGCTTTATTCAATATTATATCCCCGCCGTCATAATTCTCTATAAGCTGTGGATTCACATTAGCTCCTGTAAAATCGGGTGAAGTATCGAAGTGAGATACAAAACCGATCACCGGCACATTTTCTTCGATATTAGCCGGTAAGGTGGCCATGATATACGCATTCCCATCGATGGTCACATCTTCCATCCCAATCTGTTTCAATTCGGTAACAAGTATGTTTGCCAGATCCCATTGTTTGTCGCTACTCGGTGTGGTTTCACTATTCGGATCGCTTTCAGTATCAATGGTCACGTAGCTTATAAATCGGTTGATCAAATGTTGTTTGTCTATCATATCAGTTAAAAAAATAAGATGCTAAAAATACCAAAAAAAGCACTGTTTAAAACGAATGAGAATATAATTGTAAATTACAACCACTAATTAAAAATAACCAACTAATGAAACTAAAAAACTATTTAATTTGGGTAATTGCATTCCTAATGACATCGTTTGCGTATTCGCAGGAAGTTTCGGGTACAGTACGGACGATTCCAACACTCCCCTTGTGAGGAGTGAGTATAATTGTTAAAGGAACAACCACCGGGGCTGTTTCCGATTTTGATGGTAATTACACCATCGAAGCTGTAGATGGAGATACCTTGATTTTTTCCTATGTTGGGTTTGATACACGAGAAGCTGTTGTTGCCGGATCGACACTCGATCTGGTTATGGTTTCCGGAGTATCACTCGATGAAGTTGTATTGTTAGGAACACGTAATCCCGGACGAACGGCCATCAATTCGGCAGTTCCGGTCGACGTACTGGATATTTCCGGTATCGTTGAAGGTTCACCGCAAATTACGGTGACCGAGATCCTTAATTATGCCGCGCCTTCTTTTTCTTCTAATACTCAGACCATCTCAGATGGTACCGATCACATTGCACCTGCTTCTCTAAGAGGTTTAGGACCGGATCAGGTATTAGTACTTATCAACGGTAAAAGACGTCACAAAACGGCCTTAGTAAATGTAAACGGTACTTTTGGTAGAGGATCAGTTGGCTAAATTGGATCTGAAGGATAGTGTATCCCTGGCCGATCATTTATTGAAACATTATGGTGTGGCGTTATTGCCGGGAGTTGATTTCTACTTTTCACCGGATGAATTAATTTTTAGACTGGCTTATGTAGATTTTAATGGAAAAACAACACTTGCAGAATATCAAAAAAACAAAAATATACCCTTAGTTCTAAAATTTATTAAAACCTTTGCACCTAATATTTTTAATGGGGTTCAAATAATTATTGATTTTGTGAATTCCTTAAAATAAGATTGATCCAGAAAAACAACCGCCGAATTGTATAAATTAATAATCAGGCCCATATTATTTCTTTTCGACCCCGAAAATGTGCATCATTTTACGTTTAGAATGGTTCGTATGATGCACCGGATGGGGTTTGGGGGAATTTTTAGATATATTTATAAAACGAAAAATGACAAACTGAAACGCGAATTATTCGGACTCACATTCCCAAACCCTGTTGGCCTAGCCGCGGGCTTCGATAAGAACGCCAAATTGTACAAAGAGTTGTCAAATTTTGGTTTTGGTTTTATTGAGATTGGAACCGTTACTCCAAAGGCCCAACCCGGAAACCCAAAAAAGCGACTCTTCCGACTCAAAAAAGATGGCGCTATAATCAACAGAATGGGATTTAATAATGCCGGTGTCTCGGAAGTCGTGGTACAGCTTAAAAAGAACAACCCTTCAAAAGCGATCGCAGACCGGGTTCTTATAGGAGGAAATATCGGTAAAAACAAGATCACGCCCATCGAAGAAGCCGTCAATGACTATTTGATCTGTTTTGATGAGCTGTTTGATTATGTAGACTACTTTGTTGTGAACGTGAGCTCGCCTAATACACCCAATCTGAGATCCCTTCAGGAGAAGGAGCCGTTGACCGCTTTGCTGCATGCTCTTCAAAATAAGAATTCAGAAAGATTATCACGGAAACCTATTTTATTAAAAATTGCACCTGACCTGACCAACGATCAACTTTTGGATATCATAACTATTGTTTCAGAAACAAAAATTGATGGGGTTATTGCTACCAATACTACGATTGCCCGTGAAGGATTGGTTTCAGAGAACAAAAAGGAAGATGGTGGATTGAGTGGAAAACCCTTATCAGCACGTTCAACAGAAGTAATTAAATTTCTTTCCGATAAAAGCAACAGAGCATTTCCGATCATCGGAGTAGGTGGCATACACTCTGCCGAAGATGCGATGGAAAAATTAAATGCAGGGGCAAGTCTTGTTCAACTGTACACAGGCTTTATCTATGAAGGCCCCTCGCTGGTCAGGTCCATCAACAATGCGCTACTTAAAGCTTGACCAATCGCTTCACCGAAATATTATTGAAGCTGTCAAGTACTTTTACCAAATAGATCCCACTTGGCAAATTACTGACCTCTACTAGTTGTGAATTTGAACCAATATTATTCAACGTTATAACTTCAGTGCCCAATACGTTGTAAATATGTATGGCTTGCAGCGAATTTGAGCTTGAGATTGTGATGGCCTTACTAGCGGGATTGGGGAAAATAACAGTTTCATTCAGAATGACATCTTCAACCCCAAGTATGACCCCTTCCAATGTAATGGTGATACTCCCAATGATCTCGTTCGAAAAAGGAGTCATTCCCTGCTTGCTTGATATTGGGTCCTGCGGATCGGTATTCATATTTGTAGAGGTATAATCCACACCGCTGTCGGTCCCGGCATCATATGGATAGAGGTTTAATATAATTTCATCGATCCAGTCCCCATCTGTATCCAGGAGGGATACACTGTTTATGGCGATCATCCAGTCCGGACTGGGAGCGATCATGGAAAGCAAGGTGAGTAACGGGAAATCTTCTGTAGTAATGATATCGTTGATTATAATTTGTCCCTCTGCAGTAGGCAAGTCGTCTCCATCGATTACAGAATTTGCGTAGTTCAGGGCTATTGCGCTATTTACTTCAGTAAAGAAAATAGTGTTGCTACCCAGCTCTGCGATATCCTCCACCCCCGGTGTCGCCAATCCACCCATTTCCACAAAGACCACCTGGTCATTATGAGTCGCTCCCACAAGTTTTGACCAGTGGGCATTGCCGGGTAAATTACCACTGGAATGGGGATGCGCTGTTTGCGTCCAGTTACTCATAAAAGTAACCGAATAGGTTGCCTCAGATTGAGCATAAGAACAGACGGAAAACAGGGATATACTCAGCAGGAGTAATAATGGCTTTTTCATGGCAGTTGCAGTTTATTCCCAATAGGTCGATTATTTGTGCTTCGGCTTACGAAGAAATGATTTATTTTTAAAAAATGTTTGAAAACTTTCTATCATATTCTCGGGCAACCCTGGCACTGGTTATTTCTCCCGGGTTTTTGATGGGATCCTTCGGAAGGGACCGTAAGCCAGTTCTATATCTTAGGCATTACATTCATGTTAGTAACTTCCCTCACTTTTAGCAGTGTCGCTTTACTGGCCGGTAGTATTTCCAACTATTTATTGAATCATAAAAAAGTAGGACTCTACTTAAAATGGTTACAGATTTCTATGTTTGTTGGGATTGCCGTTTATATTCTCGTTCACTGATCTCTCAAGAACAGACACCATAGGATTCTGAAAAAATCGTAAATCGTACTTCGTAAATCGTATTTCAAAATACTATCTTTACATTAATGGAAAAAGTCAAGATCATAGAATGCCCACGCGATGCTATGCAGGGCATAAAGGACTGGATTCCCACCGAAAATAAGATACAATACATACAG
>SMXJ01000055.1 GCA_004356305.1 Bacteroidota bacterium
ACGCAGAGACAGTACGCAAATTTGAAAGTCCGGTTCGTGTGGGATTGTATGTATTTGCATTTGTGCTATTGGCGATACACCTGTGGCATGGATTTGCTTCGTCTTTTCAAAGTGTTGGATTGAATAATAAATACTCTAAAATGTTGACCGTTTTCTCAAGAATCTTCGCGATTGTCATTCCTCTCGGTTTTATTTTCATCGCCTTGTACCTGCACTTAAATCAACTTCCACACTAAAACTATTCTATGTCAATATTAGATTCCAAAATACCAGAAGGACCATTAGCCGATAAATGGACAAACCATAAAAATTACATCAATCTGGTGAACCCGGCAAACAAGCGTAATATCGACATAATTGTTGTAGGGACAGGACTTGCAGGAGGAAGTGCCGCAGCAACCTTGGCGGAACTGGGTTATAATGTTAAAACGTTTTGTTATCAAGATTCACCGCGTCGGGCACACTCGATCGCTGCTCAAGGCGGAATCAACGCCGCAAAAAATTACCGGGGAGATGGTGATTCCAACTATCGTCTTTTCTATGACACAGTTAAAGGCGGAGATTATCGTTCTCGTGAAGCAAATGTTTATCGTTTGGCTGAAGTTTCCGGGAACATCATTGACCAATGCGTGGCACAAGGAGTTCCTTTTGCAAGGGAATACGGAGGCACCTTGGACAACCGCTCCTTTGGAGGGGTGTTGGTGTCAAGAACCTTCTATGCCAAAGGACAGACAGGACAACAATTATTATTGGGAGCCTATTCAGCGATGAATCGTCAAATTAACAGGGGAAAAATACGGTCATTCAATCGACACGAGATGCTGGATATTGTACTGGTGGATGGAAAAGCCAGAGGTATCATTGCGCGCGACCTGATAACAGGAGAGATCCAAAGACATTCGGCCCATGCTGTGGTATTGGCAACCGGCGGCTATGGAAATGTTTTCTTTCTCAGCACCAATGCCATGGGAAGTAATGTTACGGCATCCTGGAAGACACACCGTAAAGGGGCATTTTTCGCCAACCCCTGTTATACACAAATTCACCCTACCTGTATCCCGGTTTCGGGGGAGCATCAATCTAAATTAACACTGATGTCGGAATCACTTAGGAATGATGGTCGGATATGGGTGCCCAAGAAAAAGGAAGATGCAATTGCCATTCGGGAAGGCAAAAAGAAACCTACCGAACTCACGGAAGAAGAAAGAGATTACTACCTGGAGCGTCGTTATCCGGCATTTGGAAATTTGGTGCCCCGTGATGTAGCTTCTCGTGCGGCAAAAGAACGATGTGATGCAGGATTCGGTGTAAACAAAACGGGAGAAGCCGTATATCTTGATTTTGCTTCGGCCATAATGCGGTACGGAAAAGAAAAAGTGCTTACCGAACATATCGAGGATCCTTCAGAAGAAGAAATAAAAAAATTAGGAGAAATTGTTATCGAAGACAAATATGGGAACTTGTTCCAGATGTATGAGAAGATAGTCGATCAAGACCCTTACAAAACCCCTATGATGATCTATCCTGCGGTACATTATACAATGGGGGGTCTTTGGGTAGATTATAACTTACAAACCACAATTCCGGGATGTTACTCGACCGGTGAGTCGAATTTTTCAGATCATGGAGCCAATCGTTTGGGGGCATCCGCGTTAATGCAGGGTTTGGCCGACGGGTATTTCGTTCTGCCATATACCATAGGAGATTATCTCTCTAAAGATATCAGGACAGGTAAGGTATCAACCGAAACGGTTGAGTTTGAACAGGCCGAAAAGGAGGTCAAAAACCATATCCAAAAATTAATGGGAGGAGCCGGAGAACATTCGGTGGATTATTACCATAAGAAGTTGGGTAAGATCATGTGGAACAAATGCGGCATGTCCCGTAATGCCAGGGGCCTTTCAGAAGCCATTGATGAGATCGCTGTTTTGCGAAAAGATTTCTGGCAAAATGTAAAGGTGCCGGGTACGGCAGATAGTATGAACCCGGAATTGGAAAAAGCGGGTCGTGTTGCCGATTTTCTCGAACTCGGTGAATTGTTCGCAAAAGATGCTTTGCAGCGTAACGAATCTTGTGGAGGTCATTTTAGAGAAGAAAGTGTAGAGCAATCCGGCAAACAAAAGGGAGAAGCCCTTCGTGATGATGAAAGATTTAAATATGTTTCTGCCTGGGAATACAAAGGAGAGCCAAAGGACGCGCAACTTCATAAAGAGGATTTGACATTTGAGAATATCGAGCTTAAAACAAGAAGTTATAAATAAATTCTCGAGTTAATGGGTTATTGGGTTAATAAGTTATTTTTCAGAGCAAGTTGAATTATTAATATGGGAAGTTTTCAATCTTTTGAAGAATTAGCCTGCTGGAAGCAAGCAAGGGTTCTTCGGAATTTTATAAAGGAAAAAATAATTAAAACTTACCAAGTGATGAAAAATTCGAATTGGTTTCCCAAATAAGAAGATCATCACGTTCCATTGGAAATAATATTTCTGAAGGTTTCGGAAGGTATCACTTTCAAGAGAATATTCAGTTTTGTAGAATAGCACGAGGTTCTCTAAATGAAACATTGGATCATGGAATAATAGCATTTGATGAAGGTTATATTTCAGAAGAGAAATTAAAGGAATTACGCGAAATTCATGATAAGACATTGCGTATATTAAACGGATATATCAAATATCTTCAAAACTGTAAAAAATAGGAGCTAAACTAGTAACTGAGTAACACAATAACCACATAATGAAATTAACACTCAAAATATGGCGTCAAGAAAACGCCGAGGCTAAAGGTAGTTTGATCACCTATCCCATAGACGGGATAGAGGGAGATATGTCGTTCTTGGAAATGTTGGATGTTTTAAATGAACAACTGATCAATAAGGGCGATGATCCTGTTGTTTTCGATCACGATTGTCGCGAAGGGATTTGCGGATCCTGTTCTCTTCAGATCAATGGCGAAGCACATGGTCCGGATCATTTGGTGACTACCTGTCAGTTGCATATGCGTAAATTTAAAGATGGAGATACTATTGTTATTGAACCCTTTAGAGCCAGGGCATTTCCTTTGATCAGGGATTTGATGGTGGACCGTAGTTCCTTTGAGCGAATTCAACAAGCGGGAGGATATATTTCGGTGAATACCTCGGGGCATACCATAGATGCTAATGCCATACTTATAAATAAAGAAGATGCAGATGCTTCGTTCAATGCTGCCATCTGTATTGGGTGCGGAGCTTGTGTAGCCGCCTGTAAAAACGCGAGTGCAATGCTGTTTACGGCAGCTAAGGTAAGTCAGTTCGCTTTATTACCCCAAGGCAGGGTAGAAGCTACGAACCGTGTATTAAATATGGTGGAACAAATGGATAAAGAGGGCTTTGGTAATTGCACCAATACAGGAGCTTGTGAAGTTCAATGCCCCAAGGGGATTTCACTCGAATATATCGCCAGAATGAACAGGGAGTATTTGACGGCTAGTCTGAAAGGATAAGTGTCACCAGAATAATAATTACATTGCTTTTCTGTCTTTTCCGGAGACTAATGCGATTTCTTTTCCGTTGATATTTTTAAGAATAGTTTGTATAAATTTTGTGACATCATATGGTTTTACAATGATGTCGTTCATCCCGGTCTGGTAGATTTCGTTTCGCACTTCTTCGATCTCTACCGCAGTTAATGCGAGAATAGGTATAGAGGGATCAAATGTTCTGATTTCTTGTGTAGCTTCAAAGCCGTTTTTAAGTGGCATATTCAGATCCATTAAAATAAGATCGTATTTTTCTTTTTTGGCAAAACGCACCGCTTCGATCCCGTTTTCCGCTATCGTGCAGATGATCCCATTCTGTTCCAATATTCTTTTTGTTACGATTTGGTTGATCCGGTTATCTTCAACTATTAATACTTTTTTGTCTTTCAGTAAATTGGTATCGAAAGAAGTGACTTCTTCTTGCTTTTTAGACTTCTGCAATACTTCATAGGAGAGATTAAAAGAGAAGGTAGATCCCTTGCCCAGCTCACTTTGTAATGTTATGTCTGAATTGGACTGATCTAGTAACTTTTTAACAATTGGCAATCCTAAACCGGTACCTTGATAATTGTATTTATTCGATTCCAATTGAGAAAACTCATCAAATATCTCGGAGAATTTATCCCTGGCTATACCTATTCCGGTGTCTTGAACTGAAAATTTTATGGTGGTTCTGTTAGGGCTATCGGTAATGGGGACAGCTTTAATATAAATAGTTCCGTTTTCGGTAAACTTGCATGCGTTTCCAACCAGGTTCATCAGCAATTGCGAAAGCAGTATGGAATTTCCTTTCAATAATTTTGGAACATCCTCGGAAATAATGATCTGCATCTTATTATTGTTCTGATCTTTCATATATTCAAATGAGGTTGAAATGCTTTCAAATAACTCTTTTAGATCAAAGGCGCTGCTCTCATCCTCTAAATTAGTAGAATCTATTTTGTTGATCAGAAGTAAATCATTGATAAGTGCCATTAGATAGTCTGCCGAGAACTTCAATGATTTTAGATCTTCTTTATGATTTTTTAACGCCTCATTTTCAAGTAGAATAGTGCTCATGCCTATCACCCCGTATAACGGAGTTCGTAATTCATGACTCACCGTTGAAAAGAACTTACTTTTTGCCTTGGCTAGTTTTTCCGTTTGTTTTTTTGCCTTGAGGTATTCCAGATTCTTTTGCCTTAGAAGTTGCACTAATTTTTTTCTCTTTCTGAAGGCGAACAAAAAAGCCAGAAATAGGATCAAGGCACAAATAGAGAACACGATTAGAATGATATTGAGACGGTTTTTGCTTGTCACGATTTTGGCCTGTAGCTCATTTTTCAGTTCCGCCGCTTGTATATCTTTTCTGTACTCTGCTACCTGAAACTTGGTAGATACAACTTCCACTTTAGCCGATATCATATTCTGAAGGTCTTCTTCAAAATAGATTTCATATTTCTTTCGTGCTTCATACGCCTCGGCATAACGTCCTTGAAGAAAGAGACTCTCACTATAGGATTCGTAAATGGATCGTAATTCAACTCCGAGATTTTCTCTTTCGGCAGCCTCTATGGCTCTGGTTAAATAGATATCTGCCATTTCATAGTTTTGCTTGGCCAAATAATACTCTCCAAAAAGACTTTCTATCCCGATGCTATATGAAACATGATTGTTAAAATCTCGTAATTTTTTAGCCTTGATCAAATGCAGGAATGCTTTGGAATATTCTTCGGCCTTTAAGGCGGTAATGATGGTGTTATAGTGTGCTTTGGCGAGACCCGCCGAATCCTTTATCTGTTTAAAAAGTGAAATGGATTTATCGTGGTATACGAGCGCCGTCTTATGATCGTTTTTAAGAACAGAATACAGGTTAGCCAGATCCATATAAGTCACCGCAGTAGCAGTGTCGTTTTTCGAAATTTTAGCGAATCTTTCAGATTTCTCAAAGTTCTCCTCGGCTAATAATGTATCATTCATCGCAAGATAGTCGTATCCTAAATGACGATACCCTCTATGGATGTTATAACTATCATTTGCCGCGAGGGCCTTTTTTAAAAGAAGAATGTTAACCTCCAAAGATTTTTTATAGTTTCCTTCAAAATAGTATGTATTTGAAGAATCTATTAATTTTTGAAAACTTTCAGGTAAAACTTGTTGAATAGAATAAGTATGATCTATAGGGGCTTCAATTTCCTGAGCAACAGTAGAAAAGTAGGTCAAAACAGGCAACAAGAAATAATAGAGTCGTATCATTTCTGAGGATCATAATTTGGGTTAATGGGGGAACAATGTACACATTTTGAATTAATTGTAGGAAATTTACCACATTTGAGATTTGAAACAATAAGATTACTTTTACAAAATGAATTCTAAACTCCCTGATGTCGGCACCTCCATTTTTTCAATAATGAGCAAAATGGCGTCAGATCATAACGCTATTAACCTATCGCAGGGCTTTCCAAATTTTGAAAGCGACCCTTTGCTTATAGATTTAGTGTCGGAAGCCATGAGGAGTGGCTATAATCAATATGCCCCCATGCCTGGGGATATGGGGTTGAGGGTTGAAATTTCGGAAAAAATAAAAAAACTGCATAATAAATCGTACGATCCTGAGACCGAAATAACCATAACTGCCGGTGCTACTCAGGCCATTTTTACAGCGATAGCTGCCACCGTATTTAAAGGAGATGAGGTCATTATTTTTACACCTGCCTACGATTGCTACGAACCTGCCATCCAATTGTTTGGGGGAATCCCGGTCGCTGTTCAATTAAAGGCCCCTTTGTATGCTCCGGATTGGGACGAGGTCGCTGCCAGGGTCTCTTCCAAAACGAGAATGATAATGATAAATAGTCCGCATAATCCCAGTGGGATGTTGTTTTCTGAAAACGATATGCTTCAACTTCAGAACCTCGTGGTGAAACACGATCTTTTGGTCATTAGTGATGAGGTGTATGAGCATATTATTTTCGACGGAAATATCCACCAGAGTGCCGCGAAATTTGAGGCGCTATCTGGGCGCACTTTTATAACAGCTTCTTTTGGGAAAACCGTTCACAATACGGGATGGAAAATGGGTTACTGTGTTGCTCCTGCACCCTTGATGACCGAATTTAAAAAAGTCCATCAATACAACGTCTTTTGTGTCAATAATCCGATACAAAAGGCCCTGGCACAGTACTTGAAAAACCCTGAAACATATTTGGGTCTTTCCAAATTTTATCAGGAAAAACGAGATTATTTTTTAAGGCTTCTAAAAAAATCCCGTTTCAAGATCATTCCGGCGAAGGGCACCTATTTTCAGCTATTGGATTTTTCAGAAATCTCGGAAGAAGACGATATTACCTTCGCCGAACGCCTGACCAAAGAAGAGGGGATCGCCACCATTCCGACTTCCGTATTCAATACAAACAAAGAAGACTTTAAGCAAATAAGGGTTTGCTTTGCGAAAACGGAAGATACACTGAAAGACGCTGCTGGAATTCTGAACAAGATTTAATTTCTGTCTCAAAGTGAATGTGTTAAGTGCAATACATCTGTCTCTAACCTTATTTTTACACTTATTATTTTTGTTGATATAAAAGCGGAATGGTACTTTTACTATTCCACTTTGTCAATTTGTAAATTTATGAGTCAATCTTTGTTTGATGCGATACGTAATGAAGATTCGTTAACTGTGGACTCGTTTGTGAATGAAAATCCACAGTGGGTCAATGAGAAAGATCAACGCGGCTCCACTCCTTTATTGCTCGCGACTTATTTTGGATTTGAAGAAATTTCAGAAATAATATTGAAACATCCACAGGAGATAGATGCTCAGGACGCGAGTGGAAATACGGCTTTGATGGGAGTTTGTTTTAAAGGATTTCAGAACATCGCCCAACTCTTGATCGCACACAAAGCAAATGTCAATGTCAGAAATTACAATGGGGCCACCGCACTTATTTTTGCGGCTACCTTCAACCATGGGGAATTGGTTAAACTGTTGTTGGAAAATGGAGCCGACCCTGAAATACGCGACGACCGTGGAAACCGGGCGGTGGAACACGCCAAAATGCAAGAGATCAAAGAAATAGTATCACTTTTGGAAATGAGTTAATATGGATGGCCAACTTTCTATATCGATCATTCAAACAAACCTTATCTGGGAAGATCCTGATGCGAATCGCCGACAATTTTCAGAAAAGATCAAGAGCATTTCAACCGATACCGATCTCATCATTCTTCCTGAAATGTTCACCACCGGTTTCTCGATGAACGCCGAAATATTGGCTGAGGAAAAGGCGGGTCCAAGCCTTCTTTGGATGCAAAACACCGCCGAAAAAAATAATAGTGCGATCACCGGTAGTGTAATTGTAAGAGACGAGGGCCATTTCTTTAATCGTCTCTACTTTGTATTTCCGAATGGTGAATATAAGGAGTATGATAAAAAGCACACTTTCACCCTTGCCGGAGAGCACAAAACCTATACAGCAGGCAAGCATAAAATTATTGTAGATTACATGGGCTGGAAGATCTGCCCACTTATTTGTTATGATCTTCGTTTCCCGGTCTGGGCGCGAAATCTTGATGATTATGATATCCTGATCTATGTTGCTAACTGGCCTAAAAAGCGCATCGCTGCCTGGGATGCTTTGCTGAAAGCCCGCGCTATTGAAAATATGAGTTACTGCGTGGGTGTAAATCGGGTGGGAAGGGATGGAATCGGCCATGAATATACCGGTCACTCGGCGGCCTATGATGTCCTTGGAGAACTTATTTCAACTTCAAAATGGGAAAAGGAATTTATTGAGACCGTCAAACTTTCAAAGGAGCATTTGCTGTCGAACAGAAAACATCTTCAGTTTTTGAACGACCGGGATAGTTTTAATCTATCGTAAAGGTCTCATTGATGAAAAAGTTGGGACGAATGTCGATTTGCCTTGAGAAGTAGATCACTTTTTCCGGTTGTATCTTTTCCAAATAATTTCCCGTATCCCAGATCTTGTTCAGGTTATCGTCATAAATAATTCGAAAGTAATATTGATCGGGGTCGAGGTAGTCGAAATACAGAGGAGTGTTTTCGGTGAGATATCTTGACGCAACAACCTTATATTTACTATCGACCAATTCCACGATAATAGGGTACTTTTTCACATTTACCAATGTCATGCTTAACTCTCCATAATCAGAAACTTCAAGGGTCCGCATCTTATAAGTGAGGGTGTCATTCGTATTTTCAAAGAAGTCGGTAAATGCGTTCGGGAGAATTTCAATGGTGTATAATTGTTCATCGGTTTTGTTGAATAAGATGGAAGCGATATTGGATCTTCTATCGATCCAGGTAGTGACAGGAATTTGCATTGAATCTTTATTCGTGACTTTGATCCTTTCGGCATTGAGAGATATCAAAGGAATGTTGAGTTGGAATTTCAAAGTGTCTCTGGGGATCGCATTGGTCGATCCCAATCGAGAAATATTCAAGGAATCTGCAAACAGATCGCGCATCCTAACAGCCAATGTATCTATTTGCAGATTGTTGGTAGCCAAAAATAAGAGGGTGTCGGTTTGTTCGATATCGATAGCGGGTTTAAAATAATAATTGAGCGAATCTACTTTTGGGTCCCAATACACCATTGAGGTAAACCCTTCGGGTAGTTTTGAAATAGGAGATATTTTTAAGGAATCTGCATTTCCATAGAACCCAAATACAATTTTGTTTTTTGCGACCTGGCTGGGACGAGCAATTTTGTAAACGGGAATTTCTTTGAATAAAGAAATCAAATAACTACTGTCCGTTGGTGTTGTAACCGTTTCATCAATAAAACCAATCTTATCTTTTTTTGGTTCAAAAGTGTAGTTACCGGTCTCCTCTTGTAGCGCTATAAGCAAATAGTTCCCTTCCTTCAGATTAGTTAATTCGAAGGTTTGAGTACTATCTTTGGTGGTAGTGATATAAGTGGGTTTTTCTGAATAGATGATGGAATCAGTAAACGTTTCTGTCAATTCATAAAGCATGACAGTCGTGCGTTTATCCGGCTGGGGAAGCAAGGCATCTGCTATTTTTCCCTTCACGGTCAAACTATCGATATAGCTTCCTGTCGAGAAGATGTATTTGTAGTAGTCAAATTCGTTTTCTTCATTATTATCGACTATACTTTTTCCAAAATTGAACGAATAGGTGGTATTTGGTTTAAGCGTATCCAATATTTTTATTTTCAAAACTTTAGAGGTACTCAAGGGGGTAATGATGGGTTGGTAGTCCAACGGAGGAGATATGATCAGGTTTTGCTGAAGGTCTTTCAGCTTGATATACTCATCGAAATAGATCCGGATCTCATCCCCGCTGAAATCAGTGGTAAAATTTTCCGGATCGCTTCTTATGATCATGGGAGGGATAGAATCTTTTGGCCCTCCGGAAGGAGACCCTTTTTTAGCACAATTGGAAAATAACAAAAGTGCGACAAAGACGATTAAAAAATTGCGAGGCATTGAAGTCATCCAGGCAAAAATAAGTAATCTTAACTAGGCAATTGCAATTGTGGCGACACTTAGTTTAACATGTGGACTTTTGAGCAGCTGTTGGGCACAATTTTCTAGTGTTGCACCTGTGGTAACTATATCATCGACCAATAGTATATGCTTATTAGAAATTACCCCGGGCTTGCTAAGTGTAAAAATTTCATCAGCAACGAAACGAGTCAATCTTTTTTTAAAAACCTGTGAATGGGTTTTGGACACTTTTATCAACACATCTTCCCGAAAAGGAATTTTCAGTGCTGCGGCTATCTCCTTCCCGAAACCACTCACCTGATTGTAAC
>SMXJ01000056.1 GCA_004356305.1 Bacteroidota bacterium
AGCTTGTTTTACATTGGATGTATTCTCCGGCATCACAATGTAGGCTTTAACATCCATACCTCGTGCAGCCAAGGAAACTGCCTGTCCAAAATTCCCAGAAGAATGCGTCACCACCCCTACTTGTTTTTGTTCTTCAGAAAGTTGTTGAATTGCATTCACTGCTCCACGCATTTTAAACGCTCCCATTTTCTGAAAGTTCTCACATTTGAAAAAGATCTCTGCCCCTGACAATTCATTCAGCGAAGTGGAGGAAAGTACCGGAGTTCGATGCACAAAGGGTCGCACTCGAAGATAGGCAGCTTCAACATCTTTTTTGGTAGGGATCATACGACTGATATTTCAAATTTTACAAAAGGTCTGGGGTCATATTGTGAAGCGAGATCTGCGATCGCTTTGATATGTGCCGGGGTTGTACCGCAACAGCCTCCGATTATGTTGATCAATTTTTTATCGAGGTACTCCTTGATCTGATCTGCCATGTTCTCGGGGCTTTCGTCGTATTCACCGAAGGCATTAGGCAATCCTGCATTGGGATAGGCAGAAACCGCCAATTTGGTTCGGTTTGATACCACTTCTAAATGAGGAGTCAATTGTTTAGCTCCCAAAGCACAGTTAAAACCTACACTTAACAAGGGTATATGAGAGATGGAGATCAGAAATGCCTCGGCGGTTTGCCCGGACAATGTTCTTCCCGAAGCATCGGTGATCGTACCACTTACCATAACGGGAACATCACAATTGCGTTCTTCTTTAACTTCTTCTATGGCAAATAATGCAGCTTTTGCGTTCAAAGTATCGAATATGGTTTCCACCAATAAAAGGTCAACACCTCCATCTAATAACGCTTCGGCCTGTAGTTTATATGCGATACGCAATTGCTCAAAGGAAATCGCCCGAAATCCGGGGTCGTTCACATCAGGTGACATACTGGCTGTTTTATTGGTGGGGCCCATCGCACCTGCGACAAATCGGGGTTTGTGAGGTTCTAACTCCGTGAATTTATCTGCTGCTTTCTTGGCAATTTCAGCACTTTCAAAATTCAACTCATATACCAGGTCTTCCATTTCATAGTCTGCCATTGCAACGGTGGTACTTGAAAAAGTATTGGTTTCCACAATGTCTGCGCCTGCTTCGAAGTACTTTGAATGTACTTCGGCTATAGCCTGGGGTTGAGTGAGAGAAAGCAGATCGTTGTTCCCTTTCACGGATTTGTGAAAATCTTTAAATCGGTGGCCCCGGAAATCTTCTTCGGAGAAATTGTAGCGCTGAAGCATGGTCCCCATGGCTCCATCGAGGATGAGGATCCTGTTTTGCAGTGCTTTGTAAATATCTTTCTTCATGTATAACTATTTTGCGACAGGCCTGCCTGCCATCAGCCTGCCATCAGCCTGCCGATAGGCAGGGTAGGCAGGGGTAGTAGCGACATCCTCTCCTGTGCCAAAGGCTTTGGAGAGATAGAGCGTCCCGATAATTATCGGGAAACCCGGTCCTCTTTAGCTTTAGCGTAAAAGGGGTCGCCATTATACTCCTTAAAATTAAAGAGTTTATAAATATTATCAAGAAAAAGTAAGAGGAAGGTCCTATTTTGAGTGTTATCTATTTCGCGCCGGCGAATAGAATTTAGCACCTTCTCCGTATGACAGAGGGTTGCTAAGGTTTCAAAGGGTCTATTCCCTCCACCTTTCTTGATAACGTTAAAAATGGTAATGAACTTCTGCAAATAAAGGGTAAAAAATGGTTTTGCGCAACAATTTTGTCATGAATTCTCCATACTATAATCGTGAAGGCCTGTGTTTTCCCAGGATGGAAAGTGTGTTGTTCCTTACTTCGGTCATTAATCGATGCATCATAGAAACCATAAATAGTTTTCGTAGTTTTACCAAAATGATTACATTTGCGCTCGAATATGAGGAAAGATTTGACTGATTGCAACCTCCAAAAAAAATGCTAAAGGCAGTGTAAACTACCTTCGACGTTTTCGTCAAATCTTCTTCAGCAAATAAATTATAAAACCATTTTATGTCGTATTTATTTACCTCAGAAAGTGTTTCGGAAGGACATCCGGATAAAGTTGCAGATCAGATAAGTGACGCTTTGATCGATAACTTTTTGGCCTTTGACCCACAGTCGAAAGTGGCTTGTGAGACCCTTGTCACCACAGGACAGGTGGTGCTTGCGGGAGAGGTAAAATCTAATGTATATTTGGATGTACAAAAGATCGCACGCGATGTGATCAACAGAATTGGTTACACAAAAAGTGAATATCAATTTGACGGAAATTCTTGCGGGGTGTTTTCTGCCATCCATGAGCAGAGTGATGATATTAACCGTGGAATTGACCGCTCAAACGGAGAAGGGCAAGGTGCCGGAGATCAAGGCATGATGTTTGGCTATGCGACCACAGAAACCGATAATTTCATGCCGTTGGCTTTGGATCTATCACATAAATTATTGATCGAATTGGCGGCATTGCGAAAGGAAAATAAGGACATCACCTATTTACGCCCGGATTCCAAAAGCCAGGTAACAATTGAATATAGCGATGAGAATAAACCAATCCGTATAGATTCAATCGTAGTATCCACTCAACATGACCAGTTTGATAGTGATGATGATCGCATGCTGGCTAAAATTAAAAGTGACGTCATCGAGATATTGATCCCTAGATTGAAGATGCGATTGAATCCGGAAATTCAGAAGTTGTTCAACAATGATATAAAATACCACATCAACCCAACGGGGAAGTTTGTAATTGGGGGCCCACATGGAGATACGGGATTGACCGGTCGTAAAATCATAGTGGATACCTATGGAGGAAAAGGGGCCCACGGGGGCGGTGCATTTAGCGGAAAAGACCCGAGTAAGGTCGACCGTTCTGCATCCTATGCAACCCGACACATCGCAAAGAACTTAGTAGCTGCAGGATTATGCGATGAAATTTTGGTTCAGGTGAGTTATGCGATTGGAGTGGTTGAACCATTGGGTCTATTTGTGGATACCTACGGAACTTCTAAGGTAAACTTAACCGATGGTGAAATTGCGAAGACTATTTATAAGATTTTCGATATGCGCCCCGCTGCCATAGAGGAACGATTAAAACTGAGACAGCCAATATACTTTGAAACGGCTGCATATGGTCATATGGGAAGAAAGAATGAGGTGGTCTCTAAAACTTTCTACACTCCGGACGGCAAGAAGAAAACATTGGAAGTAGAGTTATTTACCTGGGAGAAGCTGGATTATGTCGACCGGGTGAAAACCGCTTTTGGACTGTAAAACTTAACATTACGACTTCCTGTTACAATCTTTATCCGGCATAAAAAAGGGATGTTCTTCAAAAAAAATACAACAGCAGCAATATTCTTATGATCTTCAATTTATTTCATACTTCTAACAAGTGTACCATTGGACCATTCACCAATTTGCTTCACGAGGTTCTCGTTGTGATAATATCCTCTTCCATGATATTTTCCATTTTTCCAATCTCCACCATAATAGGCCTCGTCTTCGAAAAAGTACCGTCCCATTCCATGAAATTCATTGTCGCTGTTGAACATTCCTGAATATTTACCTCCACCGGAAAATTTATATGTACCCATATATAGATTTCCATTCTTCTGCCCCTGTGTTAATATTAATTTTTTTCAAATTCTTCGCTGTGGGGAGTATCAATCCATCATCGAGCAATAAAGGACGCCCCGTGACTATCTCAGACCCCCTTAATTTAATATAACTGTCCTGCTCTCCCGTATTTAAATCGTATATCGCCACTGCATTAGCGTATTGATCTTTAGCTCTTCTTTGACCGGTTACTACCAACTTGTTTTGTGGCATCATAACATCACAAGTGGTGATCATTTTCCATCCATTACTTTGAGTAGTGAACAATACCTTGCCGGACATATAATCAATTACAGCTTTTTTGGTGATAACCCCTCCAAATCCCGTTTGCCCAACTACTACATAAGGTGCATTGGGAATGAAATTTAATTCTTCGGGTTTTACTTTTCCATATTCAGTGAAATTAAAAAGTAAATCGTCCGTTCCCGGTTTTATCCCGACCAAACCATCGTTGGTGGCCACAACCATGGTGCCCCCTTGGGTAAGGGTCATATCATTGATCTTTGCGCCCACTTCGTATTTATAATCCGGAGTTACGGCTCTTTGTGCCTTTGCATTGAAAACAAATAAAAGTACCAGGCAAAATAGTGTCGTTATTACGTTTGAAGATTTCATAATCGTGGTGTTTTAATTAGATAATTCAAATATGTAAAATATTAAGAAAGAACGAGATAGGTCAATTGACGTATAAATGTAAGAATTAAGGTGGAAGTAAAAAACAAAAAAAGGATTGGAATGAAAATACTTCACTTTCCGGAAGGGTCATTCAAATATCAATATGACTATCGCCAAAGAGCCATCAAATCCTTGCTAGGTAAGATGGTGTACCCTATTTTGAGAATGTTACGTGTGAAACACGCTTTTGAAGTACCGATATTTTCTTCTGAAGGTTGTCCAAAAATTCCTTATGCGAAGCACTTTCCGGATTAAATGGTCTGTGCTCCAGACCTTTCTGTATAGTGTCTATTTCTTTTTGAAGTGTTTCTGTTTCTGAAGCGATCCAAACCCCCCGGAACTTTTCCCAAATAATTTGAATGGCCGTTTCATTGGGGTGTAGCATATCTTGCCTGTAAAAGCGGTAATCGCGCAGTTCGTCCATCATTATTTCATATGAAGGAAAGTAGCGAATACCTTCGTCCCTATCAACTACCTGATGCAAGGCGGTGATCAAATGGGCCTTGCTCCTGGCATTCTCTATCATTCCATCTTTGCTATGCCGCACCGGAGAAACCGTTGTTATGACCATAGCATGAGGGTTCACTTCTTTGATCAACGCAATGGTCTTCTCGAGTGATGCTGAAATAGTTTCCACCGAAAGCAACTCTTTAGAAAATTCTTTTTGTGCCACTTTATGACAGTTTGCCACGAGCAAACCGGTAGTATTATATCGATACACCCAAGCCGTACCACAGGTCAAAACAATATGTGAAGCTACAGATAAATATTCTTTGAACTGCTGAAGTGTATTATTCAGCTTTGTTAAAAATATAGCTTCCGATTCGGATGAAATCGAAGAATGCACCTCAAAGCAATACCAATTTTCTTCTTTCTGAAAAATATCTGCCTCTGTAAAATATTCATTCCGAATGGCCCGTTCGACCAATCCCAGGATAGAAACGGGGTTAAATATTATACCAAAGGGGTTTTGCAGATTCTGAAACTTAAAATATTCGAGTTTTCCGCCTATATTTTCGGTGAAACATGAACCCAACAGTAAGACCTTTGACTCGTAGTCTATCTGGTTATTCTCTGGTGTGAGTTGAATATGAGTTTGTAGTTTCAAGATTTAATTATCAAATGAATATGGAACCTATCACCCCCACCAGGGGTCGGGTGGGGTGTTCTTCCGCTTATATCTACTATAGATAATTCTTCGCTGCTTTTAGTGCTTCGCTTATTCCTTCCGGGTTTTTGCCTCCGGCAGTCGCGAAAAATGATTGTCCGCCTCCGCTACCTTCGATGAATTTCCCTAATTCACTTACGATCTGTCCTGCGTTTAAGTTCTTTTTGGTTGCCAAATCTTTCGAAATATAGCATGTTAAAGTCGCTTTGCCGTTTGCCTGCGAACCAAAAAGAATAAATAAGTTCTCTATCTCCCGGCCTAATTCGAATGCCAGGTCCTTTAATCCCCCGGCATCCAGATCGAGTTGTTTAGCCAGGAAGTTGACACCGTTTATTTGAGTCACTTCCGCTTTTAATTCGCTTTTGATGTTCCTGGCTTTATCTTTCATCAATAGCCGGATCTGCTTTAGCAGTGCATTATTTTCTTCTTGTAATTTCCCGATCATGCCCACGGGGTCTTTGGTGTTGTTCAATGCTTTCTGAATGTTTTTAAGCGATTCACTCCTCTCGAGGAAATACTGCTTGGCCGCATCACCTGTAATAGCTTCGATACGCCGTATTCCCGAAGCCACGGCTCCTTCCGAAGTAATTAAAAAATACCAAATATCCCGTGTACAATCTACATGGGTCCCGCCACAAAGCTCCATCGACTTGCCAAACTTGATGGCGCGTACTTCGTCACTGTATTTTTCACCAAAAAGGGCAATGGCTCCTTCATCTATAGCTTGCTGATAAGGAATATTGCGTCTTTCTTCCAATGATATGCCTTCATGGATACGAGCATTTACAAACTCTTCAACTTGTTGCAGTTCTTTATCGGTCACCTTACTGAAATGTGAAAAATCAAAACGAAGATTTCGACTATGCACCATAGAACCTTTTTGAGTTACATGAGTTCCTAAAATATTACGTAATGCCTGATGCAACAAGTGAGTGGCAGTATGATTTGATGCGGTTCTATATCGCTGTTTTTCATCAACGACAGCCTTGAACGTATCTTCGGGATGGTCGGGAAGACTGTTAGCAAAGTGAACGATCAGGTTATTTTCCTTTTTAGTATCCACAATGTGAATTATGTCACCATTGGAGGCTTCGAGATAGCCTTTATCACCTACCTGGCCTCCTCCTTCAGGATAGAAAGGAGTTAGATCAAACACCATTTGAAAGAGTGTTCCGTCTTTTTTGCTCTCCACTTTCCTGTATCGCGTAATTTTAATGTCGGTTTCCAAGGTATCGTAGCCTACAAACTCTTCTTCGGCATCACTTATCAACTCGATCCAATCACTCGTTTCTACTTTGGTTGCCGCCCGTGATCTATCCTTCTGTTCTTGAAGTTCGGCCTGGAAACCCGCCTCATCAAGGTCATAACCCCGTTCTCTTAAAATTAGCGCTGTCAGATCGATTGGAAAACCAAATGTATCGTATAGTTCGAACGCTTTTTTACCCGAGACTTCTTTGTTTTTGGTCTTACGAATAAGATTTTCCAGCAATACCAAGCCCTGATCCAAGGTCCGGAGGAAGGAAGCTTCTTCTTCACGGATCACATTGGTTATCAAGTTCTTTTCATCAATAAGCTCCGGAAAAAACTCGCCCATTTGTTTCACGAGTGTAGGCACCAATTTGTGAATGAAAGGTTCTTTTTTATTCAGAAAAGTAAAACCATAACGAATCGCACGTCGTAAAATACGTCGGATCACATAACCGGCACCCGAATTACCCGGCAACTGGCCATCGGCTATCGAAAAGGCCACGGCACGAACATGATCACTAATAACCCGAATGGCAATATCTTTCTTTTCATCCTTTCCATAGCTACTATTGGTAATAGCCTCTACCTCTCTAATAAGCGGTGTAAAGACATCGGTATCGTAAGTACTGTTTTTATTCTGCAATACCATACACAGTCGCTCAAAACCCATTCCCGTATCCACGTGTTTTGCAGGTAGCTGTTCCAGGGAGCCGTTCGCCTTTCGGTTAAACTGTATAAAAACCAAATTCCATATTTCCACTACTTGGGGGTGATCCCGGTTGATAAGATCTATTCCCGGTACTTTCGCTTTTTCTTCCGCAGAACGAAGGTCCACATGAATCTCACTACAAGGGCCACAAGGGCCCTGATCACCCATTTCCCAAAAGTTATCCTGTTTATTTCCGTTGAGGATCCGATCTTCGGAAATCCAGGTTTTCCAATGATCATAGGCTTCAGTATCCCGTTCCAGACCATCTGTTTTATCACCTTGAAAAATAGTGACATACAACGTGTCTTTGTCAATTTTGAAGACCTCTGTCAACAATTCCCAGGCCATAGCAATGGCTTCTTTCTTAAAATAATCGCCAAAACTCCAGTTTCCTAACATCTCAAACATGGTATGGTGATAAGTGTCTATCCCCACATCTTCCAGATCGTTTTGCTTACCGCTTACCCGTATGCATTTTTGAGTGTCGGAAATCCGGGTATGCCTGGGTTCTTTATTACCCAAAAAGTATTCTTTAAATTGGTTCATCCCGGCATTGGTAAACATC
>SMXJ01000057.1 GCA_004356305.1 Bacteroidota bacterium
ATCTCCTCAGCATCCATAGCTTGTTTTATGTTTTTAGCATGGGTATCGTTGCTTATTCTAGCGGCAATCCTGTTATTGATCGCTTTGTCAAGAACCGATTCCAATTTGTTCAAACGCTCTTGTTTTTGCGCCGTGATCTCTTGTTGCCTAAATTCATTTTGTTTGGTTTGTGATCTGTATTTCTTGTTAAAAATGGGAATGGATAGCGACACCATAGGCATGACTATATCTTTTCCGTTGTCACTAAAGCTCATATCGGGCCTTTCGGCAACAGCGATATAATCTAAACCAAAACCGAAAATGGGACTACTTTCCTTCTGATTCAGTAATTCAGATTGTTCTATGGATCGATATAGTTTATCGTATTTGGTGAGTTCCGGATGTAATTGTAGATCCTGAAGATTGACTAAATCGTTTTCCAAAGGGATCGCCAATTCATTTATTAAATCCACAACCATAGATCCTTCCCTGTTCAGCAGCTTATTAAAAAAGGTTTGTTCGGCTAAATAATCATGTGCCAAAACTTGGTTCAAACGCTCTAATTCATTCTGCCTCATTTGTAATCGCAAAACATCCACGGCAGACGCTTTCCCCGTGGTAACCGATGTTAAGGCCATGGTTTCATAGGTTTCGAGCAGTTTGATATTCTCAACCAACACCCGTTGTTTTGCCCTAAGTGCATATAGATTGTAATAGGATTGAGACACCGATGCCACCAACTTTCTTTTAGCGATTACAATGTCCTGATATTTCACATCGGCCAAGGAACTCACATAATTCTCTCTGGCCGTGATCGAACCAAACCAGGGTACCATTTGATTTACAGATACTTTTACTTTCTGAGCACCGGTCCGTGTTTCTGTTTCGCTCACAAAATAGCCAACGCCAAATTCAGTATTGGGAATGGTATTGACCTCATTGGTTTTTTCTGATGCGATATTGTATTGCAATTCAAACTTTTGAATTTCCGGACTATTCGCCAACGCTTCCTCAATAAGGGTTTTCAGTTGCTGCGCACCGGCAAAGTGAAAAACGAAAAGTGAAATACTAAAAACCAGCACTTTTTTAAAGTTAAAAGTTAAAAGTTTAAAGTGAAAAGCTAACACTTGCTTTAAGTGATAAGTTAAAAGTGAAAAACTAAAAGTTATTGCTTTCCTTAGAGGAAAGGACAATAAAAAGTTTAATCCATATATATGTTCTAATTTTTTCATTTTGAATTATTTAGTTTGGTGGTTTTAATCGTACTCACCAACATTGCGATAAGTTCTTTGTTCATATTGTAATGCTCAACATATTGTTTTTCATTTAGATAATCGGTGTCATGTAAAAGGTCTATCCAGTAAAGAGATTCGTTCGCTTCTTTTAGTGAGATACTCATTTTATGAATAAAATCGTTTTACTTTGAGCAAATTCTGCTTCACGAACGAGTGCGCCAACTGTCGTTCCACTTCTTAATAATTGCTTGCTCAAAACATTTTCTTTTTTTTCTGAAATCAAGAATCTAGATAGCTTCACAATCATTATTGCAAAGGCATAACTTTTATCTTTTAAAACACTCTTACTCATAATTTATCACTTTCAACTATTCACTATTCACTATTCACTGTTCATTATTCACTATTCACTTTCATCTCCTTTTTCCAACTGTATAATACCGGAACAACAAACAGCGAGACCAGAGCGATGAGCATCCCACCGAAGCTTGGAATAGCCATAGGGATCATGATATCGCTTCCTCTACCTGTTGAGGTAAGTATGGGTAATAGTGCTAATATGGTTGTGGCTGTGGTCATTAAACAAGGCCGAATACGTTTCTCTCCGGCTTCAATTACAGATGCTCTTATAGCGTTTGTACTTACAGGTTTATTTCTATCAAAGGTCTGATCGAGGTAGGTGGCCATCACAACGCCATTATCGGTTGAAATACCAAATAACGCAATAAAGCCCACCCAAACAGCTACACTCAAATTAATGGGATGCATCTGAAACAGGTCTCTTAGATTTTCTCCGAAAAATCCAAAATTCAAAAACCACTCCTGGCCGTATAGCCAGATCATAATAAATCCACCTGCAAATGCCACCGCAATACCCGTGAATACCATTAAGGAGGTCGACACAGAACGGAATTGGAAATACAGGATCAAAAAGATGATGATCAATGACAGGGGCACGACCACAGACAAGGTTTTCTCCGCTCTTAATTGATTCTCATAGGTTCCTGTGAACTTATAATTAATGCCCTTCGGCACTATTAATTCGCCTTGATCGATTTTCTGCTGGATCAAAGCCTGGGCATTTTCAACCACACTCACTTCAGCAAAGCCATCCAACTTGTCAAACAACACATAGCCTACTAAAAAGGTGTCTTCACTCTTTATCACCTGTGGGCCCTGCTCATAGCGAATAGTTGCCAATTCACTCAATGGTACGGGGCTGCCGTTTACTACGGGGACATAGATATTTTCCAGGTCGGTTGGATTGGCTCGCAATTCTCTTGGATAGCGTACCCGAATGCCATAGCGTTCCCTGCCTTCAACGGTTTGAGTCAAAACCATACCCCCAATAGCCACCTGTAAAACATTCTGCACATTTTCGATCGAAATACCATATCGCGCAATTTTCTCCCGGTCGATATCGATTAACAGATAGGGTTTACCCACGATTCTGTCGGCTATTACAGCCTCGACTTTTACTCCTTCAACTTGCTTTAATAAGTTCTCCAATTGAATCCCAAAAGCCTCTATTTGCTTCAGATCCTGCCCTTTTACCTTGATTCCCATCGGGGCACGCATGCCTGTTTGCAACATGACCAAACGGGTTTGGATGGGCTGTAGTTTAGGAGCCGAAGTCACCCCCGGTAATTTGGTGACCTTTACGATTTCCTTCCAAATATCATCGGGTGATTTGATCTTAGGTCTCCAGTTTCTGAAAAATTCGCCGTCATTATCCGGAATTAACTTTTCTCTTGAAACACCTGTCATACCTTCATTCGATAGGTCATCACCGCTACCATCTACAATCAAACTACCATCCTTTAATACGAACAATCCATCATCGTTGACTTTGTATCGCTGACGATCTCCATCTGTATTTAACATATATTCAGGTTTATACTGAATTATATTTTCATACATGGATAGAGGGGCGGGATCCAAAGCCGATTCGGTACGACCCGCTTTTCCAACCACGGTTAGAATCTCCGGAATACTCGCAACCGCCATATCCAGTTGCTGCAACACCCTTCTGTTTTCCTGCACTCCTGAATGAGGCATAGAGGTTGGCATCAGTAAAAACGATCCTTCATTCAAGGGCGGCATGAATTCCTTTCCGGTATTCTTCATTATCAGGAATCCTGCGATAACCAAAAGCGTAGGAATGGATAAGAACAATACCTTATTTTCCAGGGCCCATTGAAGAATGCGTGTGTAATACCTTCTGAAAACCGTAAATGCGCCCAATAGTCCGAAACAGATGAGACTCACAAAAATAAGATTCCAAAAAATGCTTTTATCCACACCCAATGGCCTCCAGTGTTCGGCTAATAGGAATACAATAGTAACCGCTGAAATAATGATATTGGTACGATTGGCAAGTTTTTCTGAAATTTTTCCATTCAACTTAAAATATGCTGTGGTTCCGAACGCGACCAATATAAGTCCCAGCCAATACCCGTAGAAAATGGCTATGAATCCCAAAATGGCCAATATTCCATTAACCCCATAATGAGTTATCTTTTTGATGTTCTTCTTTTTAAATAAGTAGGCTGCAAAAGGCGGGATTAAGAACAAGGCCACAATAAGGGATGCTGTAAGGGCAAATGTCTTTGTAAATGCCAATGGCCTGAATAGTTTTCCTTCGGCACCTATCATCGTGAAAACAGGGATGAAACTTACTATGGTGGTCAGAACGGCCGTTAAGATCGCACCGGACACTTCAGTCGTAGCATTATAAACCACCACATTGATGGGCAGTTTATTTGCGTTTTCTTCCAAATGCCTGATAATATTTTCTGAAAGGATCACGCCAACATCAACCATGGTACCAATGGCGATAGCAATACCCGATAAAGCCACAATATTTGCGTCCACTCCAAATAGCTTCATGGCAATAAAGACCATCAAGACCGCTACCGGTAACAATCCTGATATCAGGACGGAAGCCCGAAGATTAAATATCATAATTAATATGACCAATATGGTGATAAGTATCTCCAGTGTAAGCGCATCATTCAGCGTGCCCAGGGTTTCTTGAATAAGTTCCGTTCTATCATAGAATGGAACAATTGTGAGTTGTGAGATTCTGCCATCGCTCAATACTTTAGACGGTAAACCTGCACTTAGTTCATTGATCTTTTCCTTTACATTTTTTATGACATCCATCGGATTAGCACCATAGCGGGCCACCACTACAGCACCTACGACTTCCGCGCCTTCTTTGTCTAATATTCCTCTTCTTGGGGCCGGGCCTAAAGAAACCTTGGCAATGTCTTTTATTCTTATGGAAGTAAACTCTTCCGATCTAACCACGGCATTTTCAAGATCAGCAAGAGATTTGACATAGCCCAATCCGCGTACCAAATATTCAACCTGGTTAATTTCTAAGGTTTGTGCTCCTATATCACGATTACTTTCTTTTACTGCCTTTACAACATGATGTAAACTAATATTGTATTGGCGCATTAATTCCGGATTGACATCTACCTGGTATTCCTGAACATAACCGCCGATAGAGGCAACTTCGGAAACACCATTCGCTGAGGATAAGGCATATTTAACGTAGTAATCCTGAATGCTTCGTAACTCTTGCAGATCCCAACCTCCGGTCACATTACCGTTTTCATCCCTGCCTTCGAGGGTATACCAAAATATTTGACCCAATCCTGTGGCATCGGGGCCTAAAGTGGGATTTACACCATCCGGCAGTAAGCCACCTGGTAAGGAGTTGAGTTTTTCGAGTATGCGACTCCGACTCCAATAGAACTCTATATCTTCTTCAAAAATGACATAGATACTGGAAAAGCCAAACATAGAAGAGCTACGTATGGTTTTTACGCCCGGTATCCCTAGTAAAGAAGTGGTTAACGGATAGGTGATTTGGTCTTCAATATCCTGAGGTGAACGACCCTCCCATTTGGTGAAGACAATTTGTTGGTTCTCTCCAATATCCGGAATGGCATCGACGGCCACCGGATTTCTTGGCAAGAATCCTGTATCCCATTCAAAAGGTGCATTTATAATACCCCAGCCTACGAATAGAACGAGTAATAGTACAGCAACAATTTTGTTTTCAATTAGAAATTTTATGCTTTTGTTCAGCATTGTTTTAGTATTGAGATGTTAGTTATGAGTATTTAAAGATCTATCTTAAATACCTGTTAACAGCGGCTTGATCCCGATAAGGATCAAACACAATTTGTCTTAACACGAAATGAGATTCCTGTTAAAACTCAATACAAAATTTTCAAATGATGTAAACCTCGTCAAGCTGATAAATGTTCCTGACGATGAGAGGAGGAGCGTAATCCCTGTGGGTGATCACATTTTTATTTAATTCCTTAAAAAGGTCGATATAAGAGTAAATGAACGATGAAATAAATAATTGCTGTTCGAAAGTAATCGTATCGAAAGAAATTTTTAATTCATTTTGACCTTCAAAAGTTATTTGTTCATCACTACAACAATCACTTTTTGTGATAGAACAATCTGAAGTTGGTGTCGATTCCTGCTTTTCCATCCCACAAGTTTTGGCTTGTTGAAAAATGGCAGTATCAATCAAAATATCACCACAGTAGTGCCTGTCAATGGTAAATGACATCGTAGATAGTAACACTACAACAGCCATCATAGCCGACATTATTTTATGGAATACTTTCTTCATTTGAGGTCAAACATACAAAATTTTAAAATACCAACTCCCGATTTAACATAAGTTAAACGCTCTACAATACATTATATTGAGAGTAAAACACTGTTTTATTGAGCTTGAGCAATTCTATACTATGTTTCATCAAGCTTGAGTCTAAACCCGTAAACAGCCAGTTGTTCATGCTTGTAATCTTCCATTTTTTGACTTACAACTGTCTTTTAAATAAAAGGCTACAATATCACTTCGGTTACTTTGAGGGTATTAACAAAGATAGCAGAAAAGAGCTGATCTGCGTGGTCGGCACTTATTCTGCTATTTTTATATTCAGAATTGTATACTACTTTCTTATTGGTATAAACCACCGTTGAGGTACTTTAACCCCGAATCGATAATAACCGTTACAATTTTCTTCCCGGCCCCGATAATTCTCGCTCTTTGAATTGCGGCCCAAACATTCGCTCCGGAAGTAGTCCCCCCAAATATACCTTCTTGTTTAGCGAGTTTTCTTGCAGTTAAATATGCATCCTCATCTGACACGGATATTACTTCATCTACTAAATCGGACCTGAATATAGACGGAACGAACGATAATCCAATTCCCTCTAATTTATGAGTTCCAGAGGTATCACCCCCCGAAATATTACGCACATTAAACGGCTCAAGAGCAATACAATTAATGTTCGGTATCTCTTTTTTGAATATTTCTGAATTTCCAGAAAAGCATCCACCGGTACCAGCTACGGTTATGAACTCATCGATGTTATTTCCTAGTACATCCAAAATCTCCTTTGCCATATTATGATAAGCATTTCTATTGTCAACATTGTTAACCTGATCGGCCCAAAAAGTATTTGGTGCTTTGCTCAACTCCCTGGCTCTCGCTATCATATCGTCAATAATTTTTGCTGTTAATAAACCGTTCTCGCTTGGAATTAATTCAAGATTAGCTCCAAACGCTCTCATAGTTCGAAGCTTTTCTTTCGCAAAGGCATCGGAGGATACTAAATGTGTCTGATATCCTTTAATGGCACATACCATTGCCAAAGAACTTCCCGTACTTCCACCGGTATATTCTACCACTGTACCACCTGGTTTCAGTTGACCTCTCCTTTCAGCTCCTTCAATCATCGAGAGTGCCATTCGATCTTTCATACTTCCAGTAGGATTGCCGCCTTCATATTTTACATATATTTCGGCACAATTAGGTTCAGACATTCGTTCTAATTTTATCAGCGGTGTATTTCCTATGAATTTCATGTTTTATTCGACAATTTTTACAGCTTCTGTCGGGGTTTTAAGTTTTATCTTATATCACTATACCATTTGGCCAATCTTTTAGGTGAAATTCCCCATTTGTATAGTTTTCGAATGGCGATCCATTGAAAACGGGTCTTCAAAAAACCCGCCTTAACATGTCTTCTCGCAGATATAACAATAAGAGGTTCTTTTATCTTGATAACATTAAAATGTTTTCGCATTCTTTTCGAGAAATCATAGTCTTCCATAATGGGTATTTCCTTGAAACCTTTAAGTGTTTCTATTACATTTTTGGTTACAAAAATTCCATTATCGCCATAAAAGAGACCTTTGTCAGATTGTTCTTTTTTGTTCAGAAAGCGAAAATTCATCCAGGTTCCCAGATTCTTTATTTTATCGTTGTATTCATCAAATGCATTAGCGAATCCCCCTCCGTCAAATCCCATATCAATTTGCCTTTGAATTGCCGTAAAAGTAGTATCGGCTAATTTCATATCCGCATGAACAAAAAATAAAATATCACCTAGGGCTGCTTTGGCGGCATCATTCATTTGGCAGGCCTTGCCTTTCCTACAATGAATTACTGAAATGCCCTTCTGCTCGGCGAGTGATACCGTTTTATCGGTACTACTTCCGTCTGCTAGAATAATTTCATACGTACCCGAGAATTGCTGTTTTTGCAATTCTTCAATGATAAATTCGATGCGCACTTCCTCATTGTACGCTACTATGATTGCAGAGATCATCGATAAAACTTTATTTAGTCCGCATATATCGGCTAAAGGCTTTTTTTACAATTTCTGAATAGCTTGGATATGCAAAAATCGTATCCGCCATTTCAGCTGCAGGAATTTTATTCTTTATAACAATTGTAAATAGTTGTATCCATTCACCTGCATGGGCGCCAACCGCTTCAGCACCTACGACAAGATCTTCCTTATTGAAGATCACTTTGAGTATTCCGCCGGTTTTCCGATCGGTTATAAAACGATCAATATTGGCGTCCACTTTAAATATACTGATGTTCTTTTCTCCAAATTTTTGAGATGCTTCTGTTTCGGTAAGGCCTACATGACCGATTTCCGGATCGGTGAATATGGCCCATGGGAGAACAGTTAGATCATTCAACTTTGTGTTTTTTTGCAGAATATTATCAATACAAATATTTGCCTGATGAGAGGCGGTATGGGTAAATTTAAATGGAGTAGTCACATCTCCACAAGCATATATGTGTGAAACCGATGTTTGCAAATATTCATTGGTATCAATACCTCTTTCGTTATACGTCACTCCGGCTTGCTCCAAATCCATTCCGGATATATTTGGTGAACGGCCCGCCGCAATAAAAAAGTGATCGGCAGTGAGTGTTTTTTCTTCACC
>SMXJ01000058.1 GCA_004356305.1 Bacteroidota bacterium
ATATATCCAAGCAACTCACTTTCAACATGATCGAACCCTGCTTTAATAGCGGCGCTCAATCCCCGGTTCTCTTTGAATGAAATAAAGTTAAAAGCCTCATGGCGATCGCAAATGTTTTCGATCAGGTTCTGACTGGTATCTGTTGAACCATCATTTACGAATAGAATCCCAGTTCGTTTTGAAGCAATTTTGGTATAGGCGAGCAGTTCTTTTTCTACTCTTTCTAAATTATCCTCCTCGTTGTATACAGGAACAATGATGGTAAACTCTTGCATAGGAGTTGTAATGGTTTGTGCAAAAGTAATTTTTTTTGAGTTAAGAGTTGATCGATTTATGAGCTGAGGAGTTTTTGTTAACTTTTTTTAGAATGTGGTAGGTACACTTTCAATTTGATTACTTTTGAATACTCAATAATGATTATCCAATTATCAATAGTAAATGAAAGTACTAGTGACCGGTGCCGCCGGATTTATAGGCTCCCACACTTCGGAAAGATTGCACGATTTGGGACATGAGGTGATAGCCATCGACAATTATTCCAGCTATTACGATGTCGCTTTAAAGCGGTTAAATGCCAAGACCCTTGCCGATAAAGGAGTAGTAGTACAAAAAGTTGATTTACGCGAAGATGATCTATCCGGTATTATTTCCGAAGAAATCGACTATATCTTTCATTTTGCGGCTCAACCGGGAATTGCGACTTCCAGTACATTTGAAGACTATTTTTCGAATAATATTTTGGGTACACAACGAATTTTGGACTGCCTCGAAGATCTTGATAAAAAACCCTTTTTCGTCTTTATCGCGACTTCTTCCATTTATGGGTTGTATGCCACACTAACTGAAGATGAAGCACCGTTACCCGCATCCTGGTATGGCGTGACCAAACTGGCCGCCGAACAACTGGTTTTGGCGTACACACGCAGGGGACTGATACGAGGAACTTCCTTTCGATTATACTCTGTTTACGGACCGAGAGAACGCCCCGATAAATTATACACCCGGCTCATCGATTGTGGTTTGAATAACAAGCCATTTCCACTGTATGAGGGAAGTGAAAAACACCTTCGGAGCTTTACTTATATTCAGGACATAGTTGACGGAATTGTAAGTGTGATGGAACACGAGGAAGTTTGCGATGGTGAGATCTTCAATTTGGGTACCGAAGAAGAAAACACGACGGCAACCGGTATAGCGACCATTGAAGAGATACTCGGAGTGAAAATTAAATTGGAAAGTAAACCCGCTCGCCCCGGGGATCAATCCCGGACCAAAGCCAATATAGACAAAGCCCGAAGAATACTCAATTACAATCCTCAAACCGGATTAAGAGAAGGCCTCGAAGCGCAAGTAGCATGGTTTAAAGAAAGTTTCTAAATTTACCATCCATTGATGACTAAGGTTTTAATTCGAATGCATATAAAAATGATTCCGTACAATCTCGAACCATTTTGTTGAATCCTCAGTAGTTTATTGGTAAAAAAAGTAATTTGAGTCAAAAGATGTCTAAACGTATTCTATACTTTATTTGCTTACTTTTTTATTCCTTCGGAAGCCTTCCCGTAACAAGCCAAAATAAAACAATTGAAATAACAGGTGACGTCATTTTGATCGCCCTGCCGGTTGCAACACTCGCTACAACACTTATTGTTGACGACACCCAAGGGACTTGGCAATTTACAAAAGGATTGATCCTAACGGAAGCTATTACCTTTGGTTTAAAAATAGCGGTTAATAAGCCCAGACCCGATGGCAGTGATGAAAATTCGTTTCCATCCGGGCATACTTCAACGACCTTCCAAAGTGCGTCTTTTATCCATATGCGATACGGATTCAAATATAGTATTCCGGCTTATATACTTGCAGGATATACAGCTTTTACCAGAATGAATGCCGATAAGCACGACATTTGGGATTGTTGGGCGGGGGTTGCTATAGGTGTCGGTAGCTCCTTATTATTTACAACCGAGTACCAACAAGAGCATATGGAATTGACCTTCAATAGTTTTGACGGAAATTATCTGATCGGGTTTAATTTTAAATTTGACTGATCATTCTACGAAAACAACTAAATTTTTTACACTGATTCAGAAGAAACGGGAACAAGAAATACCGAAACGATTTAAAAAGAAGCTTATTTTTCTGGAATCCAATATGAAGCGTTCCATGTATACCAATATTAAATAGCCTTAATGCAGATAGTAGATGTCCTGGAAACGTATACAGTTGCTGCTATCGATCATTTTTTATCCTGAGTAATAAATGCGCTGCTTCAAATGGCGTTGTTTTATTTTCGTTTATTAATTGAAGTTGTTTTTCCAATTCTTTCTGAACGGGAGCACTCGTATAAAAATCACTTTTCAAGGCAGCTTCAACGGTCTGTAATAACCAGAATTTATTTTGTGCTTTTCTTTTTTGCTGAAAGTGATCGCTTTCCCTGGATATTGAAATAAATTCTGAAATTATTTTCCAAACAGCATCAATACCATCATTTTTAAGTGCGGAACATGTTAAGGTTTCAGGCATCCAGCCGTTGTCTTTTGGTGGGTAGAGGTGAAGCGCACGATTGAATTCAGCCTTGGCCAGTTTGGCAGCTTTTATGTTGTCTCCGTCGGCCTTGTTGATGACAATGGTGTCTGCCATTTCCATAATACCTCTTTTAATACCTTGCAATTCATCACCGGCACCGGCCAGTTTCAGAAGTAAGAAAAAATCGGTCATGGAATGAACGGCGGTTTCACTTTGCCCTACGCCCACGGTTTCTATTATAATGATATCGTAACCGGCGGCCTCGCATAAAATAATTGCTTCCCTGGTTTTTCTGGCCACGCCTCCTAAGGAATCACCACTCGCCGATGGCCGTATAAATACACCGGGTTCTTTGACCAGATCCTCCATTCGGGTTTTATCACCCAAAATGCTTCCTTTACTGATCGAACTGCTAGGATCCACAGCCAGGATCGCGATCTTATAGTTTTCTGCCACCAATAATTTTCCGAAGCTCTCGATAAAAGTGCTTTTCCCAACTCCGGGCACACCCGTTATGCCTATACGGACAGACTTATTTGCTTTTGGTAAACAGCTCTCGATGATCTCGCGCGCCTGATGTTGATGTTTGGGGGCTTTGCTTTCAATAATAGTAATAGCCCGGCTCAATGCTGTTTTATCACCGGTGCTAATGTCATCGATGAGTTGTTTTACCGAAGGGGACTTTTTTCGGTTATGTTTCAATTTTTCCGCAGCTTTTTTGCTCAGGGAATCGGGCAGCGTTACGCCCTCTCTTTCTTGCAGGGCATCCGTTTGTTTCGATGATTTAGTCACAATGAAATAACTTCAGAATTTATTATTTAACCTCCAAAGGTAAAGGTACAACAACCTGGTCCCATGAAAACAGGAGTACCAATGCCTGGGTGGGTGTCTCAACAACATTGATGGTAAAATTTTCTTCGGAAGTGATGCTTTCTGAAACTACAGCCGTTGCTATAAGTATGTCGTACCCGGCTTCCCGCATCGCCTGGGAATCCTGCCATCGCACACCCCAACTATACATATGGTCGTTAAAAATGATTTGCCAGCTTTCTTTGCCGGGAATCGTCCAAAGACTGTACTTCCCCGCGGGGAGTGTTTTTCCGTCGATCAGCAGATCTCTATTAGTTGTAAATGTGGTGGCTTCATTGGCGCCGGTGCGCCATACTTCGTCATAGGGCACCAATTCCCCGAAGATCACCCTGCCTTTTTTCGCCGGGCTGGAGTAAAAAAGGTCGATCTGAAGGTCGTTCTGTGTAAATGTTATGTTTTGTTCCGGACTATGCTTTTTCGTGTTCTTTTTCATCATAGGGCCCACTAAGAGCATAAAAATAAGTACAAGTGCGGCCAGTATCCCAACGATCCAAAGAACGATTTTTACAGCTTTGTTCATCGCAAACGAAATTAGTTTAAGGAAAGGTAGTAAATTTAATAGTTCTTTTTTTGCAACACTTACTTTTTTGTATCGTCTTTAACCCGAACAGCAACCAAATAAAACCATCAAGTTTGTCCAGTGTATTACTAGTTGAACAATGCAAACAGCATGATCCAAAAGCACAAATGGCTCTTTATAAGCAATATTGTGATGGGATGTTTGTGATCACACAGCGGTACATTAAGGATGTAGCCGTTGCAGAAGATGTCTTGCAGGAGGCTTTTATCAAGGCTTTCTCAAAGCTGGAGCAATTCAAAGGGGACGTCACCTTTGGAGCATGGCTAAAACGAATCGTCGTCAATTCCTGTCTGGATGCCATTAAAGCGAGAAAGATGGAATTGTACCCGATCAACGAAGAAGTATTGAGCGTGGTAGATGATGAAGATTGGAATGTAAGCGATGAAACAACAGTCGAGGAAATTCATCGCGCCATCGAACGATTAAAAGACCCTTATAATGTCGTGGTACAGTTGTTTTTGCTGGAGGGATACGATCATCAGGAGATATCTGAGATTTTAGGTATTTCTGAAAGCGCTTCCCGAACCAATTTGCACCGCGGAAAACAATTATTAAAAGAACAATTAAAACATTTGCATTATGGGACAGGATATTAGAGATATGTTGAAAGACCATACACCGGAACAACCAAAACTTTCAAAAGGGCATGAAGCCCGATTTGAAAAGAAGTTGCAACAGGCTTTTCCAACCGGCCAACTCGACGGGCAGGAGAAAAACAATAATTCGTCTTTCTATTGGCTCAAAATTGCCGCAACTGTCATTATCTTTTTAGGAGCGGGTTATTTCGCCTATCAACAATGGGATGGAGTAGAAAATACCGAATCTGTACTCGTGGATAACAAAGGTGTGAATGAAACTACTACACAACAATTTACCTTGGGGGATCTTTCTCCAGACTTGAAGAAAGTGGAAGAGTTTTACACCAACGGGATAAACGTGCAATTGGCTTCTTTACGAACCGATAACGACAATAAAGAACTCATTGACGGCTATTTGAAGCGCATCGATGAGCTCAACAAAGAGTACGAAACACTCAATAAAGAATTGAACGAAGTTGGGCCTACAGAGGCTACCATCAGTGCTTTGATCGATAATTTGAAATTACGTTTGGAATTGCTGTTCAAACTTAAAAACAAATTAAAAGAACTTAAACAATTAGAAAATGAAAAGTTTAGTGATATTACAGTATAGGTTCACGACAGTTTTGTTACTGTTTTGCGCCTCGTTTATAAGCGCTCAGAGCTCTTATAAAGAAAGTTTTAATGTAGGAGATGATGTTTTGGTCTCAGTAAACACCTCACATACCAATGTGGTGTTTGAAACCTGGAACAAGAACATCGTAGAAGTAGAAGCATTTGTGGATGATGAAAGTCTTTCAGCCAAAGAAAAGAAGGAAATATTTGACAACTGGAATTTTGAAGTCCTTGGGAATAGCAAGAAAGTGGTCATTACCTCCAACGAAGGAAGCCTTTGGACCGGTATCGAATCTATGGGAAGCTTAAAAGCTTTGCATCGATTGGATATGGAAGCCTTAAAAGGGCTGGAAGGACTCGATGCCCTTAAAGGATTGGGTGATATGCACTGGAATTTCGAGATTCCGGATATCCCCGACTTTGCAGATTTCCCTAAATGGCCATTCACCGATGCACGGGCCAGTATAAAGTCGGAAGACGGACATTTCGACTATAATTTCGACTATAATTTCAACTTTGAATTCGGTCATAAAGACCACAATTCTTTTGACCGTTCTAAATACGATAAAGACAAGAAAGCCTATGTCAAAAAGTTGAATAAAAAGTACGGTACTGATGTTTCTGTGAGGAAAACCGATGCGTGGTTGAAAGATGTAGATGAGTGGACCGAAGAATTTGAGCAGGTCATGGAAGATTGGGGTGAGGATTTTGGAAATAAATTCGAACATCAGTTCGGACCCGAGTTTGAGAAGAAAATGGAAAAATGGGGAGAAGAGTTTGGCAAAGACATGGAAAAATTTGGTGAGGAAATGGAAAAATGGAGTGAAGAATTCGGCAAGAGCATGGAAAAATGGGGAGAAGAGTTTGGCAAAGACATGGAAAAATGGGTAGAGGAATTTGAAGAAAATGGTAATAGATCTTTTCACTTTCAATCCGGAAAACACGGCTTGTACAAAGAAAATGCTGTAAAGGCGAAAAAGACTATCATCATAAGATTGCCCAAAGGTTCAAAGACAGATATCAATGTGCGGTATGGTGAAGTGAAAATGGCAGATGCCTGGAATGTCAGGGCAACGCTTAATTATGCAAAACTAACAGCAAACAGTATTGATGGGGGAGAAACCCTCATCAATGCTGCTTACGCACCGGTATATGTGAACAATTGGGGCAACGGTAAGTTGGACCTAAAGTATGTTGACGACTGTAAATTGAACGAGGTTGTTCGCATTAACTTGCAGGCCATTTCGAGTAATGTGAATATCAATTCGTTAGGTAAGGAGGCGTTTCTTACAGGGTCCTTCGGAAATTTATATATCAATAAGATCGGAAAGGATTTTGAGACCATTGATATCGTTCTGGAAAATACAGATGCTACCCTGAGTATGCCTAATGTTGCATTTACATTCTATTACAACGGAAAAAAATCACGTTTTAAGGTTCCGGCTGGATTGAAGATAACTTCTAAGAATACCACCGACAGCAGATCACTGCTGAAAGGGTATTCAAAGGCGGAAGGATCTGGTAGATCCATGACCATCAATGCTTCGTACAGCAATGTGAATTTTAATGATTAATGATCCTCAAACCTATAAATATCGATAATTTCTTACTTTCCACTGCATAGTTTACCCAAAGACTACTCATTCTGTAATCGATCATTAAAAAAGCCATTTCAAAACCTTTTTTAAAAGTTCAAAATGGCTCTTCAACTAAAGTAAACCAATAGTTCAGGCGTCTTTATTCAGTTTTTTCGTAAAGTAAAATCCGCTGAATAACCCAATTCCCGACATCAAGAATATGGTGCCCGGATAGGCCACATCTTGATTAACTCCAAGGCTTTGATGCAATACCGCAGCGATGAATATACCGATGCCAATTCCCATTAATAATAAAGCCAGGTTGATAACGATTACCTTCCACATAGGGGTAACGCGGCTGTTTCTTCCATAAAATATGGATGCTTCGGCACCCTTGTCTATAAGAGCGAGTCGTTCTTTGTGCCGCGATGAAATAAATAAATAAAATATTCCGAAGATAACACCAAATATAACGGGTACGATAACGAGTTCTGAATGCATAATTTTGAGTTTTAAGATTGATTTTTAATTTTCGTTTATTGTTAAGACGTAGTGATTGAAATTTTGGTTACAACTTATTTTAAAAACTTTTTAAATTGTTTCTGAAACATGAAATAAAGCAATCTCATTTATTTTTATTGTAAATTATTCGAATTATCGTGTAACCAATACAAACGCCAATACGTCTTACCTTAAAATGCAACCGAACACTGACCAACGTTTGATCGAAAGAACCCTGCTGGGAGATACCTCTGCGTTTTCGTCCCTGGTAGAAAAATATCAGGGTTATGTGTTCACTATAGTGTTGCGAATGGTAAAGGTACGTGAGGAGGCAGAAGAAGTGGCTCAGGATACTTTTATCAAAGCTTTTGAATCGTTATCAGGTTTTAGAGGAGAGTCTAAATTTTCAAGTTGGTTGTATAGCATCGCCTATAGAAAAGCCTTGGATCGTATTCGGAAAAATAAAAGATACAAAGCATCCGAACTATTAGAGGAGATCACCGAAAGTGATGAAGGTATTTTCGAAAATGCCTTACAACAACTGGAAGATAAAGAACGGAAAGAGAAGATACAACAGTGCATCATGCAGCTCCCGGAGGTGGATGCGGCATTGATAACCTTGTATTATTTTGAAGAGCAATCTGTAAAGGAAATGGTTGCGATCACTAACCTTTCCGAAGAAAACATAAAAGTTAAATTATACCGAAGCAGGAAAAAATTGTTTACTCTGTTACAAGATTTTATCTTGCCGGAAATAGCAAATACCAATGGAGAAGCCATCTAAGAATATCGAAAAGATCACTCAGGATTGGGTGAGAGAAGCCGGTTTGGAACAACCATCTTCCGCCTTTGTCCGGAATGTGATGAATGCCATCGAGAAGAAGTCGGCAACACAAAAAGTATATAGACCCCTTATTTCAAGACGGGGTTGGGGAATGGTTGCGGCTGTTTTTGTGGTGAGTGTTATATTGTTATACCTTTTTCCAGTAGGAGAGCTTAATTATTTTAATAATGTAAATCTCGTGGAGGTACCAACTATTAAGAATCCATTTGCAGGATTGGAAGTTTCCAAAACTATGATGTACGGGATAGGATTTCTAGCATTGTTCTTAGTGCAGATCCCATTCTTAAAAAGGCAGTTCGCAAATTAGTATAATGCCATTAAAACATAAGTGCCTTCAGGGCCATGTTCGAATTCTCCGGTAATATTATCTTCAATCGATAACCGGCTATAAAGTTCACTACAAAAATAGGTGCAGTCCATGGTGATCTCGTTGCTGATTATATAACCGGTTTCAGCATTACCCACCACGAATTTCACATAGCCCAGGCCATTCACAAATTTCGCTAATGGCATAGCAAATCGCGTCGAAGCCGGAACCGAATCTTGCGCTACCACCGAGAGGAGCTCATAGCTTACGGTCGTTGCATTTGTGCCACTATTTTTAGTGGTCTTTTTGGAGGTGGTAATATCATATGTATTTCTCTGTTCGAACTCAAATCCTGCAATGGCCGGAATTTCAATGGAAATAGAGGAACCATTTTCATAAGCGACCAATGCTGTTCCGTAAAACAGAGATGTTGTCTTGTAATGGTCTATCAAAAGGTTGACCTCTTCCTGAGTCACGCTCTCATCATCAGCGCTACAAGAGAGTAGCACGGCTGTGCATAAAAAAAGTAGCTTTTTCATCTTTTCTGAAATTTTATTGGAAATTACGAAAAAGCCGGTGGGTTGTCAAGAAGTTGAGGTCTTACATTATAAAACACGAGCAATTATTCCGGTTCAGTAAGCACCCATTCTCCCTTTTGGATCAATGGTATGGCCTGTTTGTACTTCAAGGTCTTGTTCTCACCACTCATCACATGTTTGATGGTTACCTTGTCATTACGTCCTATTTTAGGCCGCTCGCGTACTATGGTTTCGGTTACTTGTTGCCGTTGGGGTTGGGTGTTTCCTGCCACACGGGAAACTTCCGCGCGTTCATCCATATTTTGGATCTCTTCTTTTTGTTCACTTAATTTTTCTTTGGGACTGGTTAGCTGTGCCTCTCGGATCTGCTCCTGATTTTCCTGTGGAAGCTCACCCTTGAACAAGAAGGAGATCACCTCTTTATTCACTTTTTCGATCATGGCCTTGAATAATTCAAAGGCTTCGAACTTATAGATAAGCAAAGGATCTTTTTGCTCGTGTACGGCCAATTGAACCGACTGCTTCAACTCATCCATTTTGCGCAAATGGGTCTTCCATGAATCATCAATAATAGCGAGTGTAATATTTTTTTCAAAATCGTTTACCAATGTCTTTCCTTTGGTTTCGTAAGCCTTTTCAAGGTCGGTTGCTACATTGAGGGTCTTTACACCATCGGTAAAAGGAACCAGTATTCTTTTGTATTTGTCTTTTTGTGTTTCGTATACATTTTTGATCACGGGGAAGGCCATTTCGGCATTGCGAATCATTTTATCCTGATAATGCGCGTAGGCCGACTTGTACAAGATTCCGGCGATCTCCTGAACTCCCATATCTACAAATTCCTTAGTAGAAACAGGCGAACTCATAGAGAAATACCTGATCAATTCGAATTCAAAATTCTTAAAATCCTGTGCTTCTTTGTTGCCTTCTATAATGACTTCCGCAGTATCATAGATCATATTGGCAATATCCACTCGAAGACGCTCTCCGAACAAGGCATGGTACCTGCGTTTGTAGACCACTTCACGCTGGGCATTCATCACATCATCATATTCCAAAAGGCGTTTTCTTATTCCGAAGTTATTCTCCTCCACCTTCTTCTGTGCACGCTCAATGGATTTAGAGATCATGGAATGTTGAATCACTTCCCCCTCTTTCAATCCCATTCGATCCATCATTTTCGCGATACGTTCACTACCGAACAGACGCATTAAATTATCCTCCAATGAAACGTAGAATTGCGAACTTCCCGGGTCTCCCTGACGAGCACTTCGTCCACGCAACTGTCTATCCACACGACGTGAATCGTGCCGCTCGGTACCCACAATCGCCAGTCCACCAGCCTCTATCACGGCATCACTCAGTTTAATATCCGTACCACGACCTGCCATATTGGTCGCTATGGTCACGATACCGGCGTTACCTGCTTCGGCAACAATATCCGCTTCTTTTTTATGGAGTTTCGCGTTCAATACATTGTGTGGTACATTGCGCATGCCCAACATACGGCTTAATAATTCTGAAATTTCCACCGAAGTAGTACCTATCAATACCGGTCTGCCTGCATTGGAAAGTTCTGTCACCTCTTCGATCACCGCATTGTATTTTTCACGTTTGGTCTTGTAAATTTTATCGTTATGATCAAAACGAACCACGGGACGATTGGTCGGAATTTCTACCACGTCCAATTTGTAGATCTCCCAAAGCTCGCCTGCTTCGGTCACTGCAGTACCGGTCATTCCCGCAAGTTTGCGGTACATACGGAAGTAATTCTGAAGAGTAATGGTCGCAAAGGTCTGTGTGACCGCTTCGATCTTAACGTTTTCTTTGGCTTCGATCGCCTGGTGCAAACCATCGCTGTATCGACGTCCGTCCATAATACGTCCCGTTTGCTCATCCACGATCAACACCTTGTTTTCCATCACCACATACTGATCATCTTTTTCGAACAAGGTATAGGCCTTCAATAATTGATTCATGGTGTGAATTCGCTCGCTCTTCACGCCGAATTCACGGAATAGTTCTTCTTTCAATTCCGCTTCCTCTTCGGGAGAAAGGCCTTGGTCATCTATCTTGGCAATCTCAGTTCCAATTTCAGGCATTACGAAGAAATCGGGATCATCGGCCCCCGAAAGGTAATCTATCCCTTTATCGGCCAACTCTATCTGGTTTGTTTTTTCATCGATCACAAAATACAATTCGGCATCCACCTTTGGCATTTCGCGATTGTTATCTGCCATATATTGGTTCTCTGTTTTCTGAAGGATCTGTTTTACGCCTTCCTCAGATAAAAATTTGATCAATGCCTTATTCTTCGGAAGTCCACGAAACGCCCTTAACAGTTGGAATCCACCTTCTTTGGTATCACCCTCTTTGATCAATCGTTTTGCCTCCGACAGAACACCTGTTAAATACTTCCGCTGTACGGCTACGATATCCGCTATTTTTGGCTTTAGTTCATTGAACTCATGACGATCGCCTTCAGGAACAGGCCCCGAAATGATCAAAGGTGTTCGTGCGTCATCGATCAATACACTATCTACCTCGTCCACAATAGCATAATGGTGCGGACGTTGTACCAGATCATTGGGGGTGTGCGACATATTATCCCTTAGATAATCGAAACCAAATTCGTTATTGGTACCATAAGTGATGTCTGCATTGTATGCTTTTCTTCTTTCTTCACTGTTGGGTCGATAGTTGTCGATACATTCCACGCTCATTCCGTGAAATTCGAAAATAGGTGCCATCCATGCACTATCCCGTCTTGCCAAATAGTCGTTCACGGTTACCAAATGCACCCCATTTCCGGCCAGGGCATTTAAATAAAGCGGTAGAGTTGCCACAAGAGTCTTTCCTTCCCCGGTTTGCATCTCGGCCACCTTTCCTTCGTGAAGTGCAACCGCACCTACCAGCTGCACATCATAAGGTACCATATCCCAGGTGACTTCTTTCCCGGCGGCGTCCCATGAGTTTTTCCAAACTACCTTATCGCCGTCCAGGGTAACATATTCTTTATCTCCGGAAAGTTCACGATCAAACGAAGTAGCAGCAGCTACAATAGTTTCATTCTCTTTGAAGCGCTTTGTGGTTTCTTTAATAACGGCAAATGCCTCGGGGAGTATCTTGTCAAGGGATTTCTTTTCAACCTCATACCGTTCATCATTCAAGGAGTCGATCTGATTATAAATATCTTCTTTAAGGTCGATATCTTCCTCTTTTTTGGCCTGAGTTTCCAGGTCGTCAATTTGTAGTTGAATTTCTTTTAGATCTTCTTTGATTATATTTTTGAAATAATCCGACTTCCCGCGCAGCTCGTCGACGGTAAGACTTTCCATAGCCCCCTCGTGTGTCTTTATTTCGTCGACTATAGGTTGAAGTTCCCCAATGTCTTTTTTGGATTTATCTCCAATAAATACTTTTAATACGATGTCTAAAAGTCCCATGATATCTATTTCGGTTTAAGGCTCAATGACAAGGGAATACCCCCTTTTATCAGTACCACAAAAAAACTGTAAAAAAACCAGATAGGCAAGCTGTTTAACGGATTTTAATGGCTGGGTTTTGAGCAAAAAAAAGTCCCAGCAAATTGAGACTTTTTCGGTGAGTTGATCATTGAACAATGACCCTGCATATTTTAATAATTAATATTCATCTTCATTCCACAGATAATCATCGTCTGTGGGGTAATCCGGCCAGATCTCTTCGATGGAATCGTAGGAGTCTCCTTCATCTTCGATCGCTTGCAGGTTTTCCACTACTTCTAGTGGAGCACCTGTCCGAATAGCGTAATCGATCAATTCATCTTTGGTCGCCGGCCAGGGCGCATCACTTAAATAGGATGCCAATTCTAATGTCCAGTACATAACAGAATTAATGTTATAATTTTTTGCAAAAATAATTTTTTAAACGAAAAAGCCAAGAAAAATTAAGGTTATTTCTGCTGAATTTTAAAGAACGTTTTTAAACCACTGTGCAACAATGATTTACAAATAATAAATTTTTAGGCTATAATTTTTTTGGAACCCATTTTATCTCATTTGCCTGCAAGTTTTTGGACAATTTCCGTGCCAGTACAAATAGATAGTCTGAAAGGCGGTTTAAATAAATTAAAACGTGCTCGTCAACTGGCTCTTCCTGGTGCAATTGAGTTACCAAACGCTCTGCTCGACGACATACACAGCGTGTGATGTGACAATATGACACGGTGGTATGTCCCCCGGGTAGTACAAAGTGAGTCATAGGCGGGAGGGAATCGTTCATTTTGTCGATTTCGGCTTCCAGGAGGGTAATATCTTCTTCTTCGATCCTGGGAATGTTCAATCTTTCTTTACCACTTTTGAGAACGGCTTTCGCCGGGTCCGTGGCGAGTATTGCTCCAACTGTGAACAGTTTGTCTTGAATGTGGATCAATATTTCCTGCACCTTCGGGTCTATTTTTTGATCCCGGATTAACCCTATATGAGAATTCAGTTCATCGATGGTACCATAGCTTTCGATTCGAATATGATGTTTTGGGACACGAGTCCCGCCAAACAAAGCCGTCATGCCTTTGTCTCCGGTTTTAGTATAGATTTTCATTCGATAAATTTATAGAACAAATATAAAGTAGCGACGCTAATAATACAGATAAAGTTATAAGTTTGTTACGCTAATGAAGACTAAAAGGCTTCTTATGTGAATAATCCCTCACATCGAAATAGTTTTATTTCAAAGGTTAAAATGAAATTGAAAAAGGGGTACTATAATTAGATGGAGTGAAAATTTATTCCCGCTCCTTTCTACGATCATAATAATTTTTTCTGAAATTTCTTTGGCGTCTTTTACGATCACGCCGTGTATTGGATCTATTCCAAAAATACAGCAGTAAAAGCAACAAAATACCACCAACAACCAATACAATCGGATTTGAAAATAGATCGGTTTTCATACTACGAAGATAACTTTACAAATACTAAATCACAAATTCCAAATGACAAATGGTATTTTAAAAGTGAATAGTGAAAAGGGAAAAGTGAAAAGTGAAAAGTGAAAAGTGAAAAATGAAAAATGCTTGTCCGTCCGAAGCTTTAGCGAAGGCGGAAATAGTGAATAGTGAAAAGTGAACTGTAAACTGTGAACTGAAGACTGCGAACTGCCTGTCCGTCCGGAATGCAATGAAGGCGGAAAGACTGCGAACTGCCTGTCCGTCCGGAATGCAATGAAGGCGGA
>SMXJ01000059.1 GCA_004356305.1 Bacteroidota bacterium
AGCATTCCGATCTCGCCGGCACCGCACATGACGCCGCTGTAAAGTTGATCATTGATGATAACACCCATGCCCAGACCGGTACCTATGGAGAGTCCTACAAAGTTATGATACTTTACACCTTTGCCAAACCTTTTTTCACCTAGTGCGAAACAATTTGCATCGTTGTTCAGCGAAACGGCCACTTTATATTTATCCTCGAGTATTTGTTGCAGAGGCACTTCTCGCCATGCAGGAATATTCTGAATATCGTAAATGATACCACTCACGGGATCAAGAATTCCGGGCACACCAATACCTATGCCTTTTACTTCGGAAGTAAATATTGAATCGATCGATCGCTGCAAGACAGCCAATAATTCCGATTCACTGTGAGCAATATCCACGGTATGGCTGGTTTTGGCAATTATCGAACCGCTTTTAACCCGCCCTATATTAAAACTAGTCCCTCCCAAATCGATCCCTAGATATTCCTGACTCATAGTTTCGATTTCTTTTTTAGTCTGATCGTACTGTTGTTCACAAGAGGTTTGGCCCAAAAACCGATGGATAGAATAAATAGTAAAGGAATAAGTAAGAACATCATCCCAATTTTTAAACTAAAGAGATCTCCTATAAATCCTACGATCAGTGGCATAACAGCCCCTCCGGCGATTCCTGTGCATAAAATTCCCGATAAAGAACCATGTTGTGATCTTACCGAGTTGAGTCCCAATGAAAAAATAATGGACCACATAACAGATATAAAGAATCCCAGCATTGGGAACGCGATGAGTGCCACTTCCGCAGAGCCAAAGATCGCTACGATCAAACAGACCATGGTTGCCGTAGCTGCACCGATCAGCAATTTTCTGCTATCCATGATCTTCAATAAGATCAATCCCAGCAGGCATCCGGCAGTTAACATCGCCCAAAAATAAGCCACTGTATTGGCGCCTGTGGTTTGAGGATCATAACCATGATATTGATTGAGAAATTGGGAGATCCAGTTGCCAATACCTTGTTCGGTACCCACATAGCAAAAGATTCCGACGAAATATAGAAGGGTCCATTTATTTTTTAAAAGCTGCAAATAAGAATTGTAATCACCGGATTTTTCAATTTCTTTTTTCTGATATTTTGGATACTTCGTCAATCTGACGATCAATAGTAATAACAGCGCCAGGAATGAGAATACAACATAGAGGGATACCCACGGAAGATCTGTCGGAACCAAACTTCGCAGCAAATTGGCTATACTTTTTTGGGAATCTGTATCATTGACCAGATAGATATACAAATAAGGGCTGGCAAAGGAGGCTGATCCAAATACCAATTGAGCCAATACTGAATTAAAGGCAAAATGCTCTTCACCTCCCGCGGCGCGTAACATAGGATTTATAACCACTTGCAAGACTGCCATACAGCATCCGAGGCAAAACAGCGTAAGGCTAAAAACCAGGTAACCGGGAAAAATAGTAAATACGATGCTGACTGCGGTCATCGTAAGAAAGGAAACAGATAGCAATGTCCTATCGCTGTATTTTTCAGAAAGGAATCCGGCAGGGATTGACATCACCCCGTAGGCGATAAAAAATGAAAAAGGCAGGAGTCCGGTGAGTGCTAAACTCAGGTCAAAGCTCTCCTTGACATCTACAATTATTGAATTGAGAATATTCGTAATGAAGGAAATGGCAAAGAATACCACCATCACCAATAAAACTATATGGTAGTACTTTTTTGAAGGAATCGAGTTAGTCATTCAGTTTATCTTTTAGAAAAACTCACTTAGGAGTATTCATAAAAGTACTAAAAGATATGATTAATGAATAAATTATAGAATAAGAGAATATAATATTGAATCAAGACCTGGTCTGTTTGCCGTTGTTTTTAGTTTAGGTCGTTTTGATCTTTATCTTTTGGTTTAGCACGTGAAGCTCCAATGGCCACCCCTACCGCCATACCAACGGCTAGTCCCATACCGATATTATCCATAGCGGCTCCGATAGCAATGCCTATAACCATTCCAAACACCATCCATTCTCCCAGAGTTTTATTTTTCATCTAATTATTTCCTTTTTATTTTATTAGTATGGGTTTCCAGCTTTTGTTACAATGGAATAGCTACGATCTTCAAGATGTTAAATGCTAATAACTTAGGCTTCCATTTTCCATTAATGATATGATAATTTGTATCTTAGGGAGTGAAAATAAGTTTTATTATAACTGAGTTTTCAATAAGATGAATTGTATCAAAAAATGGCACAATCATGAAATCAACGGTTACATACACTAGTTATTTATTCGGAATTGTAATAGTGGGATTCCTATGTTTGGGTACCTCTTTAAACGCCCAAAAGTCGTATACGGAATACAAAGGAAAAGTGATGGATATCGACACAAGGGAACCTTTGGTATTTGTGAACTTGATGGTAAAAAGTACGAATGTAAGTACGATCTCCAACACCGAAGGCGAATTCATATTGAAAGTAACTAATTCGATGAACGATGAGACCGTTGTGGTCTCGTTGCTTGGTTACAATCAGCATGAGTTGAAGCTTAGAATCCTGGCCGGAGGTAACGGAGATATATTTTTATCAAAAAGGATAACCCAATTGAGCGAAGTTAATCTGACCGCTTTTAAGAGTGCGGCAGCCCTTGTAAGAAAAGTGTTCGCCGATAAGTTTAATAACACCCTCGATCAATCTGTTTTAATGACTGCTTTTTACCGGGAAACCATCAAAAAGAGAAATCGGAATGTATCTTTGACCGAAGCGGTCGTCTATGTGTATAAACAACCGTACTCTTCTGCCAGAAAGGATATGATAACCCTTCACAAAGCGAGAAAAAATACCGATTACAGGCGATTGGATACCGTTACTTTAAAGTTGCAGGGAGGGCCGTTCTCTGCGGTATATGTGGATATAATGAAGTATCCCGAATATATTTTTACCGATACTACCTTAGGCTTATATAATTTTACCTTCGACATGCCTTCTACCGTGAATGACCGACCCGTATATGTCGTAAAATTCAAGCAGAAAAAAGCGGTTTTTGGCCCCGGATACCAGGGTAAATTGTATATAGAAGCCGAATCACTTGCTCTGGTGAGTGCAACTTATGCATTGAATATCGTTGATAGCAAGATGGCTAGTGAATTATTTGTGCGTAAGAAGCCACGTGACGTCGATGTGACTGTATTGCAGGCGGCCTATCGTGTGGACTATCGCGAAAAGGATGGAAAATGGTACTATGGCTATGGAAGTGTCCAGCTCGCATTCAAAGTGAATAAAAAACGTAAACTATTCAATTCGGTATATACGCTCTCCAGTGAAATGGCGGTAACCGATTGGTACATTAATAAAGCCGGATTTAAGCCGAAGCCAAAGGATAGATTGAGGCCTACAGTAATTATCGCCGATGCCATATCCGGGTTTTCCGACCCTGACTTCTGGGGCCCGTTTAATGTCATAGAACCCGAAAAGTCCATCCAGTCTGCTATCGATAAGATAAGACGGAAAATAAAGCGGGCAAACCGCTAATCTTGAATGATCTCCTTCGCAGGTTTCCGGGTATAAAAAAAAGGCTCTTTTGAAAAAAAGAACCTTTTCACTTTTAAAATATCATAATTGAGAAAACTAATTTTCGTCTTCACTTGTTTCCAGCGCAATGATACTTTTCCCGGCAGGGTTGAGGATCGTATTTTGTTTTAAATTCAAGTGACCTCCGGAGTTGATCAACAATATGGTAGAGATCTCGCTGGCATTGTCGAAGTTATTTTCGGCTACCAAAAATACTCTAAGGTTTCTGTTACTCGCCAATTCCAACGGTAATTTACCCGAAAGGTTATTGTCAAAGACATTGAACACTTCGAGGTTTGTTAAAAGGTTGATCTCACTTGGAAGATCCCCACTTAGCCTGTTACTGCTAAGGTGGAGTTGTTTCAGATGAGTTAGAGAGCAAATGCTGTTCGGAATTGCACCACTCAGGTAATTTCCGTTCAACGCCAGCACTTCCAGGTTCTTCAAAGCCCCAATCGCGAAGGGAATTTCTCCGGTTAAATTATTAAAGGATAATTCCAATACTTTCAGTTTGGTTAGGTCGCTTAATGAAGCAGGTAAAGAACCGGTCAAATTATTGAACAACATTCTGATTTCTGTAACATGACCGTTTTTCACGGTAACACCGGGCCAATTTGATACTTCCTGGTTGAGATCCCATTTTTGGTTCCAGTTGTCTCCAGCTGTGGTTGTGTAAAGATCTACAAGCGCAGCCGATTCAATTTCAGAAATTTGTGCGAGCAAAGATAAGTTGAAGATGAGGGCAAAAAGGATAATTAGTCGTCTTTTCATTGTTGTGAGATTAAGTAAATTCCTACAAATAATGAATAAATTAACAATATAAAAGATTAACTACCAAATATATTCGACAAACTACACTCTTAGTGATCAGTATTTTCCTACTAAATCGTGTAAAAATGGAATATGAACCTCGTGTGTCCCTTTGAAAACAACAATTTTCAACCGCTCGCCAAAAAGTTTGTTCCCTTGTAAAGTTTCTTCGGTTATTCTCGCCTCCGTAATATATTGATCCTTATCCCCATAGAGATAGGTCACCCCGGTCTTCTTTTGGAGGTAATCGAAGTCTTGCGGAACTAATTCCTTCGGAATCCCACCACTATGTAAAACCAATTCGTCACATTGTATCTCACGACTCGCCATCCACCGTGTAGCGATAGAAACACCTTGTGAATATCCCAAAATAATAAATCGGGTTAGGGGCGAAGGCTTTTCCGCCTTCCAAACGGCATCCACGTATGCCAACATATTTTTTGTCTCTGCTTTTGTATTCTCCCTGGTAAGCCAGGATGAGCCTACGTGGGTATAATCGACTCCCTGGTAGTATTTAGACTGGGCCTGTGGCGCGATTATGTAGTTTTCTTCAGCGTCCAGTTCCTTAAAGTAACTGATGAAATACCGACTTAAATATCCCATTCCATGGAAAACCAACCATATATTTTTGGTTTTATGCCCTATTTCATTCAGGGTTGAGTAGGTATTATGTGTAGTATAGGTAACTTTTTTTTCTAAAACTATTTTATCTTGCATTTCGTATTTTTACAAATGTAATTTATTGATATGAGCTATTCCAAAGAAATGATCCTCCAACAATGCAATGCTCTTTGTAAAAATACATTGATGGAGACTCTGGATATCCAATTCATCGATTTCACGGAGGATTCCCTCACGGCTCGAATGCCCGTGACTTCAAAGGTGCATCAGCCTGATGGGGTATTACATGGTGGAGCTTCTGTAGCCCTGGCGGAAAGCGTGGGAAGTGCAGCTGCCATTGTCTTTATGGATGCTGAAAAGGTGGATGTGAGGGGTATCGAAATAGCCGCTAATCATGTGAAAGTGGTTCTGGAAGGATTCGTATATGCCAAAGCTACTATTCTGCATAAGGGCAGGACCACCCAACTTTGGCAAATAAGGATAGTGAATGATAAGGACGAATTGGTATCTTTGGCAAAACTCACTACCATCTCACTGCCCAAAAAGTGATATCGAAATGAACGACCTACTTAAAAAGACCCAAGCCCACTACCGAAGCAAATCACCTTTTGTTGTGTATGCCTTTCCCAACAGTGAAAGCGCAATAGGCCTCTTTCAGAAAAACAAAAAGACCTACATTTCCGAGGACTATTCAGAAAAAGGGTTTGTATTCGCCCCTTTTGCAGAAGGAGATACTCTTATCATTCCGGAAAATGAAACAGAGCAGATCATCGTAAAGCTTTCAGAAAAAACAATTGAGCGGCATGTTATATCGCCCGAAGTGAATTCTTCAGAAAAAGACACCTACCGGTCTCTGGTTGAAACAGCCATTAATTTTATTGAACAAGGGAAGGCTTCTAAGGTCGTTACTTCCCGCGTACAGCAAGTGAAGCTTGGGAATTTCGATCTTTCAGAAATAATAAACAGGCTCTTGGGACTGTATAAAACTGCGTTTCGATATGTTTGGTATCACCCGAAAACCGGTTTATGGTGTGGAGCAAGCCCTGAAGTACTAATCAGGATTAACGGTAAAGAGTTTAGCACTATGGCGTTGGCCGGCACAAAAAAATATGAAGAAAATCGCGAACCCAGATGGACAAGCAAGGAAATTGATGAGCAAAAATATGTGGCAGATGCCATAGCGACTAAATTACATGCCGCGGCATCTATTGTGAAAGTCTCTAAAATTAAAAACCATAGAGCGGGCTCACTGATGCATTTACGTACAGATTTTACAGGCGTATTTAAAAAAGGAGGGAACAACCTGGCCTTATTGACCAAGGCACTGCATCCCACACCGGCCGTTTGCGGGACGCCACAAAAAGCGGCCAAAGAATTTATTCTCAGAAACGAGAACTATGATCGTGAATATTATACAGGATTTTTAGGGCCTGTGAGTGGTTTGAAAGATCGTTCAGATCTATATGTAAATCTGCGCTGTATGAAAATAGGCATTGGAACTGCCCATTTGTACGTTGGTGGTGGAATTACCGAAGCATCTCAGCCTACGGAAGAGTGGGAGGAGACTCTTGACAAACTGCAAACGATGATACAGGTGTTGGCTCCGTTAATTTAATATTGACCATTAACTGTTGACAATTACGTACTGCCTGCTGCTTAATGCCCGGAGCCCATTACCCAATACCCGTTATCTATTGCCTATTGCCTATTGACTTTGTACCTTTGTACAGATGAACTTCTCGAAGAAAATCCTTGCCCAAACCGTCACACAATTATGTATTGCCAAAGAGATCGGCCACGTTGTTATATCTCCCGGTTCCCGTAATGCCCCACTGATCATAGGGTTTACAGAGCATCCCTACTTTAATGATTACAGCATAGTGGACGAGCGTTGTGCAGCGTTTTTCGCTGTAGGAATGGCGAAGCAACTCGGAAAGCCTGTGGCCCTGGTTTGTACTTCAGGTTCGGCTTTATTGAATTATTATCCGGCTGTCGCCGAAGCTTTCTATAGCGATATCCCACTGGTGGTTATATCGGCAGACAGGCCGGCACATTTGATAGATATAGGGGATGGGCAGACCATACGGCAAGAAAATGTGTTCGCCGGGCATATTTTGTATTCGGCTAATTGTAGAGAAGGCGCGAAACATCAGGATTTCAATGAATCCGAAATCAATTCCGCCCTCAATACAGCCATCGAGCATAACGGCCCTGTTCATATTAATATTCCTTTTTCTGAACCTTTGTATGAAATGACCGATGTATCAGTAACACCTAAGAATGTGGCAGCGATCCTTGCCTATGATACGAGTAATTCATCGAACGACATCCTGACCGATATGATCACTTCTGAAATTGATTCCGAAGCATTACTTTCTTTTAAGGATAATTGGGATACTGCAAAACGGAAAATGATCCTGGTAGGGACACTTCCTCCCAACAGCATCGAACAAAAATACATAGATGTTTTAGCCGAAGACGAGAGCGTGATCGTTTTGACCGAAACTACTTCCAACCTGTACCATGAATACTTTTTCCCCGCGATCGATCAGTTGATCGCACCCTTGGATGAGAAGGAATCTAAAAAGCTACAACCGGACCTGTTACTGACTTTTGGCGGGATGATCGTCTCCAAGAAGATCAAAACTTTTTTACGCGATTATCCACCCGGATCTCACTACCATATTGACCCTAAAAAAGCATTGGACACCTTCTTTGTCCTGACCTCCCATTTGCAGACACAGATCAGCATATTTTTAAATTGGCTAACTATTGATTATAAGCAGGTTAAAAGCCATTATCGAAAGGAATGGTTAATTATTAAAGAACATCGTTTGCAACGACATTCCCTTTATGAAGGACAAATCCCTTTCAGTGATTTTAAGGTGTTTTCTGAGGTGTTTGAAAACCTTCCCCAAAACATACAACTACAGCTCTCGAATAGCACTGCCATACGTTATGCACAACTCTTCCATCTACACCGAAATATCGGTGTATTTTGCAATCGGGGGACCAGCGGTATCGATGGTAGTACAAGTACCGCAATTGGCGCGGCCGTAGTCTCAAAATTACCCACTGTCCTTATCACAGGCGACCTGAGTTTCCTGTACGACAGCAATGCGCTTTGGAATAATTATATTCCGAAGCATTTTAAAATAATAATTATCAATAATAGCGGTGGTGGGATCTTCAGAATATTACCGGGAGCAAAGGATATGAGTAATTTCAAGCGCTTCTTTGAAACAAGGCACGGACTTACGGCAGAGCATCTTTGTAAGATGTACGATCTTGATTATCTATCTGTGAATAACGCCGGATCACTCGAAGGTGCTTTGACCGAATTCTTTAAAAGTTCTGAAAAGCCAAAACTGTTGGAGATCTTTACTCCTGCTGAAGTGAACGACACGGTATTATTGGAATATTTCGATTTTATAAAATAATAGCATACCTAATATTGTACCTTTGCCGAATTATGCTACAATTAGGAAAATTTCAAGAACTCACCATCCTCCGCGAGACAGATCCGGGGTTGTTTTTAGGCGATACCGAAGACAATGAGGTCTTGCTTCCACATCGTTATAAACCGGAAGATTACAAAATTGGAGACACTCTCATTGCGTTTCTGTATTTGGACAACGAAGAACGCCCGATCGCCACAACAGACGAGCCATTTATCTCACTTAATGAATTTGCCTATTTGCATTGTAGCGCGGTCACCAAACACGGAGCTTTTATGGATTGGGGACTGGTAAAACAGCTGTTCGTGCCATTCAAGGAGCAGGCCCGTCCCATGAACAAGGGCAAATGGTACATAGTGTATCTCTATTTGGATGAGCAAACCAATCGGCTTGTGGGCTCGAGTAAAACCAATAAGTTTCTGAGCAATGAATCGGTTGATATCGCCAAATATGATGAGGTGGATATTTTGGTGTCTCATATCACCGACAAAGGAGCGAATGCTATTATCAACGGAAAATACAAAGGTCTGATCTATCTTGAAGATATATTTGAAGACATACGTACCGGTGATAAGATGAAGGCATTTGTTAAAAAAATTAGACCGGATAAGAAGATAGACCTGGTGTTACACGCGGAAGGCTATCGAAGTATTGAGCCTAACGCCAATTTTCTCATGGACGAGTTAAAAGCGGCAGGTGGATTTCTTCCTTTCCACGATAAGACCGACCCCGAAACGATTAAAAATGAATTGGGGCTCAGTAAAAAAAGCTTCAAAAAAGCAATTGGGAGTTTGTATAAGGACAAACAGATCGTTATCACCAAAGATGGTATAGAAAAGAAATAATTATTTATTTCTGCGAGCAGGATAATACCCGGAAGGCGAACAGAAATAGATACTCCTCATTTCTCTATATGCTATGTTTTTTATGCCATATCTGGAAGTTCCATCAAAGGAATTACTGCCATTCACAAAAAATGAAAATCCGAATTCTTTTTGGTCCAATACAGGCAAGTTGATAGGAGAATAATCCAACATTTTCCTTTCTTTTTCCAGGACCGAGGCCATGTCCACCGCTTGCCAGTAATTTTTTGCCGTCACTTTGGCAAAATCTGAAATACGCTTCTTTTGAAAGGAGGGTGTCTCTACAAAATCCATGTCGAGAGTACTTATTTCCAGCATATCAGGAAGGCTCTCGCTATCAATCGTAAAATAACGGGTATCAAAATCGAATTGCCCGACAGCCAATGCGGGTAGAAAAATAAGTATATAAGGCAGAAGCTTCATGAATTCAAATATATCAAAATTCGGGCCAGCTCGGTTTACTTATTATAAATTTAACTTTTTAGAAGTATCCTTGGGCACCGCTTCTTTGTGTACGGTTATGCTAATCGCTTTAAGGCGTGTGTAGGCCTCACTAAAATAAACATAGCCACCATTTGCGTTACGATTCTCGTCGGTTCCCCAACTGTTCTTCACTTTGTAATATTTAGTGCCGTTCTGATCCCGTAACATGCCGGTAATGTGCATCAGATGATCGTCTGTTGTAGTGAAATTTTCAAATTCTTCCTGGCGGTATTGTTGGGTGATCTTCATCTCGGGATAGACTCCTTGAAGTGCCTTTATATTGTTTACCGAAAACTTCGGAATAACGGCCACCCCATCTTTCGATGAGAAAGTGCGTTCACTCACGTCACAATCCAACTCGACTGTATATCCATTCTCCAATGCATTATCTATAGCAGAGATCAGTTCGTCAAGTGGAACATTATAAAAACTTTCGTAGCTCCAGTTATCCGGAATATTCAGTATGAATTCGGAATAGAAAGGCGCATGGGTAAAAGAAGTGATGGTAATATAGTCCCCGGGAACGATCTTCAGCATATCTCTAAAGGATAGTGGAGTGTAGACCTTCCCTTCAAAACTGAACGAAGTGGTATTCTCTCCAATATAAGTGGTCAATACCGCGTCCACCGCTTGTTTCCATTTCTTGCTCAATTTCCGGCCGGGATTGTCAACATAGGTTTCCAGCATAGCATTAATTACCGCGACCATTTCAGCATGGTTATGAACGGTTTCATTTACAAACAACCCGCTGTACACTTCCTGTGGTACCAGGCCATATTCGGCTACCGAGTTCATCACGTCATGGGCCAATCCGCCTTCGCCGAATTGCGCTTTGCCTTGGCGCATCACGTAATTATCGGCCTTTTTAGGGTAGGTATTGCGTACCGTGTACATTTCAGAAAGATCAATTTGCCTTCCCGTGAGGCGTATTATTTCCGATTCAAGAAAAGATGTGCTGGAAAAACTCCAGCAAGTTCCGGTGCGTCCCTGACTGATCACAGGTGTGGCCTCGAGATCGATAACCGTTGTAAATACATAGGGTTCCTGGCCAACAGCGGTAGCAGAAAGAAAAAGTATTGGGAAGAGAAAATATAGGTTGCGCATAATAGTATGTTTTTATTTCGTAATTTTTAGTTCCAATTCTCTGGTTTTCTTCTATAAACTATCAACCTCAAACCATAAACTATTTTTATCTTTGTGCTAAAATAATGAATATGAATTCACCCAACTGGAAAACTGCCAAAGAATATTCAGATATAACATATAAAAAAAGTGAGGGAGTTGCAAGAATTGCCTTTAACCGGCCGGAAGTACGCAACGCGTTTCGCCCAAAAACCACCAGCCAATTGTTAGATGCATTTCGAGATGCTCAGGAAGACACCGGCATAGGCGTGGTATTATTTTCCGGGGAAGGGCCCTCACCAAAGGATGGAGTCTATAGTTTTTGCAGTGGTGGCGATCAAAAAGCTCGTGGACATCAGGGATATGTAGGGGAAGATGGTTATCACCGTTTGAATATACTCGACGTGCAACGCCTTATCCGTTTTATGCCCAAGGTTGTGATCTGTGTTGTCCCGGGTTGGGCAGTTGGAGGGGGTCACAGTTTGCATGTGGTGTGTGATATGACCCTTGCGAGTAAAGAACACGCTATCTTTAAGCAAACCGATGCCGATGTAAGCAGCTTCGATGGTGGCTACGGAAGTGCTTATTTAGCTAAAATGGTAGGCCAGAAGAAGGCAAGGGAGATATTTTTCCTCGGAAGAAATTACAGCGCCCGGGAAGCTTTTGATATGGGGATGGTCAATGCGGTTGTTCCACACAAAGAGTTGGAACAAACGGCATATGATTGGGCTCAGGAAATCTTGACGAAATCCCCGACCTCTATAAAAATGCTAAAATTTGCCATGAACCTAACTGACGATGGTATGGTAGGACAGCAGGTCTTTGCAGGGGAGGCTACCAGATTAGTATATATGACCGACGAGGCCAAAGAGGGCCGCGATGCCTTTTTAGAAAAACGGAAACCAAATTTTGATAAAAAATGGTTGCCGTAGGATGATACTTACAAGGTCGAAATTACTTATTCAGTGATTGTGATCAAATCTGCGTTTTGAATCCATAATTGGGCTATTAATGAATAAAAAATGGGTTAAATTCTCCTGTTCAAGACCTATAATTTTGCGAAATTCACAATTTTGTTCTCGATTCAAGGGCTAAAAATTCCATATCTATATAAACTTCTACTGTTATTTGTTAATTTATCAATAAGTAGTAAGTATTTATACTTTTCGTTTACTTCCTTGAAAAAAATACTGAATTTTATCGGTCAATTTAGGAACTATG
>SMXJ01000060.1 GCA_004356305.1 Bacteroidota bacterium
GTAGCTATAAAAAAGATGAGGCTTATCACTATCGAATAGCTGATAACAAGGGTGATGAGGGATAGGTTGAAAAGCAGGAACACCAAGGGTAGCAACACGCCAAATACAACCAGAAACAAAAATATGGTATACAAATACCCCATGATGGTTGGCAATTGTTTCTCGGTTCTTCCCTGAAACTGAAAGAGCTTTGGGATCACCTCTTTACTCATATACTCACCCAACTTTGCCAAAAACACTTCATTGAAGGAAGAATCTTCAAAGGCTTCACTATCGATGGAATTGGCCAATGTCATGATCTTTTCCTGATGCCGCTCGAAAACCGAGTTATAGTCTAACGACTCCTTATAACTTCCATATTTATACCCAAAAAAATACCACAAACCGGATCCACATTTGTGCTCCAGCCATTTTGAGACAATTTCCTTGTTATACACCTTGGGGTAGCGTATGGATTCCGGGATTTGTTTCTCCTTGGTACTGGTCATTAAAATGGATTTCAGTTCCAGGTATAAATTTTCGGTTTCTTCGTAATGATGGGTCTCCTGTAAAAACTCAATAGCCAATTTGGACTTGCCCTTGTAAAACTCTTTCACATCGAAAAATGTAAGGCCTTCGAATTCCTCATCTATGTATTCTTGTAAACCCGAAATCCACATTTTAGAACGTAATAACAAATCTAAAATGTTCCTGAAGCTGTGCATTTTCTGTGTGATCTTACTCAAACTGTCGATGGCAGTTGTGCGCACTTTCTTCAAACTCGCTGCCGACCAGGCGAGATAGATCATGATCAGTGCCGCCATAAAACCGCTAATACTGATAAAGATGGTAGACACCTCTTTTAGTGTAGAGGGGAAGGTGGTATCTGCCGTGGTTTTTTCCCATAAGAGGAATACGAGTGTAATACAGAGAAAGCCACTCAATACCATAGGTATGAGGACAGATAAATCCTTGAAGAAAGATTTATTTCTCATGATAGGATACATTGCAATATCTGAAAACTGGATTTGTCTATGCTGAAGAATTACAGCAGCAAATTGATGTTCCCCCAAGAATCATTACTTGCAATAAGATGTTTGTTACTAGTTGACCACCAAAAATACAGTAAATTCTTACAAAATGTAGTAATCTACCTACAATTCGACATAAAGGTGGCTTTTATCGATAAAAAACTGGAAAAGAGGGGTCACTCATTAAAACCCTGCTGCAGTGTCATCCCCGCGCCGGTCTGCACCACCTTCAAGTTTTCCATTCGGCAGAATTAAAATGGCGTCAACTTTACTCTCTCCCAGCGTAATTCCTTCGTCAATTGTGTAGCCTTTTCCCTTTAATTTTCGAAGGATTTTCCTTGAGAAATCATCAGGTTCAAATTGAACCACATCCGGTAGCCATTGGTGATGAAAACGAGGAGCATTGACCGCTTCCTGCATGGTCATATCGAATTCATAAACGTTTAAAATTGTTTGTAATACTGAAGTTATAATTTTAGACCCTCCCGGGGTTCCCACACTCATCCACAATTCGCCATCCTTTTCTATCAAAGTTGGAGTCATTGCACTCAGCATTCTTCTTTGAGGAGCGATGGCATTATTTTTCCCACCAATAAGCCCATACATATTTGGCTCTCCGGGTTTGGCACTAAAATCATCCATTTCGTTATTCAGGAAAAAGCCCAATTCCCTGGAATAAAGTTTGGAACCAAAAGCGGCATTCAAGGTAGTGGTAACCGAAATAGCATTTCCAAATTGATCAACAATGGAGAAATGAGTGGTTTCGGTGCTTTCGTTTTGATACTCTTCAAATCCCGAAATACTTCCGTAGGAGATTTGGGTAGAAGGCGTTGCCCTGTCAAATGTAAAATCTTCCATTCTTCTTTTTGAATAAATTTCAGAAATTAGCGTATCCACAGGAATATCGATAAAATCCGGATCCCCAAGAAAGTAGCTCCTGTCTGCATAAGCTCTCCGCTCGGCCTCGACTATTACCTGGATGTATTTTACACTGTTGTGTCCATAGTCACGCAATGAATACGGCTCGATAGATTTCATGATTTGTGCAAGGCATATCCCGCCGCTGGAAGGGGGCGACATAGAAATGATTTTCAATTCCTTGTACGTAAAGACAATGGGTTCGCGTAACTCAGATTCGTAAGCCTTTAGGTCGTCTGAGGTAATAATACCACCATGGGTATTCAAAAATTCAATCAGTTTTTGCGCAGTTTCACCATCGTAAAACTCGGAACGTCCGTTTTCTGCGATGCGTGTAAGTGTATTGGCCAGGGCCTCGTTCTTTAAAGTATCTCCGGCCTTGTATTTTTGTGTAAAAATTGAAGATTCACCATTTGCTTCCTCGATGATGGGACCGTATTTTTCGAAGCGTTCCGCTTGCATTTCGGTAATTACAAAACCGTTACGCGCCAATTCTATGACCGGTTTCAACAGTTCTTCCATTGGTAATGAACCTAATTTTTGGTGGATGGCAAAAATCCCGGCAATGGTACCCGGCACTCCTACGGCCAGGCCGCCGATCTGACTTTTATCCTGTATAAAATTTCCTTCTTCATCCAAATACATATCACGCGATGCCGACATAGGCGCTTTCTCGCGATAATCGAAAGCTCCCAATTCGCCATATTGGGTGCGATAGACTAGAAATCCGCCTCCACCCAAATTACCCGCATAGGGATAGGCTACAGCGAGCGCCATTCCGGTAGCTACCATCGCATCGAAGGCATTTCCTCCATTCCTCAATATATCTGAACCAATTTTAGAGGCTTCTTTTCTTGCGGATACCACCATCGCGTTTTCGGTGATAAGCCCTTTAACCGGAAGATCTTTTACCGGAGGAGATGATTCATTCTTACAGGCAAGGGTCAGAAATAGCAGTAACAGTAATTTCCACTTCATAATTGGGTGAGTTTGTTTTTTGAATAGTCGATCAATTCAGCAAAAAAAGAGGTAAACTCCTCTTCAAATTCAGTATAAAATTCTTCGAGTTCCAATATGGCAAAATTCATTTTTGAAACTCCCTTGGTACGTATATTCATTTGATTCAATATTTTGCTAATTCCCGGAATGGTGGCATAACTCAACAACCAATTATCACTGATCATGTAGGGCATCATTCTTTGGATACGTGTAGGGAGAACCTCAAATTTATTCCGAAGAATTTCATAGAACTCATCCACATATTCATCCAATGGCATGTCGTGATAATCCTTCCAGTTCTTTGCCAGAAAGTGATCATACAAAATATCCACTATCACACCGCTGTAATGACTGTATTTCTCGTGAAGCCTTTTAGTGCTTTGCTTGACGATGGGATGACTATCTGTATAAGAATCGATCGCACGATGTAGCAAGATGCCTTTTTGAATTTGTTGAGGGTATTTCCGGTACTGTTTTCCTTTGATTCCGTCAGCGATAAAATTGCCGATGGTGATCTCTTCGTCATCCCCTGAAAGGTAAATATGTGCGAGAAAATTCATCTGGTACAATTTACAAAAATGGAAGTATAAATGTACTTTTAAAAGTATCTTTGCGTTAAATTTTTACAGCATGACATTGATAAAATCCATTTCGGGAATTCGCGGTACCATAGGTGGGAATCAAGGGGAGAATTTAACTCCCATCGATGCCGTAAAATATGCGGCGGCTTATGGACGTTGGGTAAAAGAGCAGCGAATTAAAGAAGACTACAGAGTTGTGGTGGGACGTGACGCGAGGATTTCCGGACATATGATGCAACAATTGGTGATGAATACGCTCATAGGGCTGGGAATTGATGTTGTTGATGTGGGTCTATCCACAACACCTACGGTTGAGGTTGCGGTGACCCTGGAGCATGCAGATGGTGGGATTATACTCACCGCAAGCCATAATCCGAAACAATGGAATGCTTTAAAATTGCTGAACCACAATGGCGAATTTTTAAACGCCGAAGCCGGGCAAAAAATTCTCGACATCGCAGAATCGGGGGACATAACATTTGCTGAAGTTGACGATCTGGGTAAAATACATATAAATGAAGCCTATATCGATATGCATATCGATGAGATTTTAGACCTGGAATTGGTGGACATAAAGACGATCAAAAAAGCCGGATTCAAAGTGGTGGTGGATGGTGTGAATTCAACCGGAGGGATTGCGGTGCCTGCACTACTAGAAGCTTTGGGAGTTCAGACTGTAAAATTGTTTTGCACACCCAATGGAGAGTTTCCGCACGATCCGGAGCCTTTGAAGGAACATTTGACCGATTTGATGGAAGCGGTGATAAAAGAGAAGGCCCACTTCGGAATTGTTGTAGATCCCGATGTGGATCGCCTCGCTTTTGTGGATGAAAATGGAGACATGTTTGGTGAAGAATATACCTTGGTAGCCGTGGCAGATTATGTCCTTCAGCACAAACCGGGGAATACCGTTTCAAATTTGTCATCTTCGAGAGCCCTGTGCGATATCACCGAAAAACACGGCGGATCTTATACCGCCAGCGCTGTGGGTGAAGTGAATGTGGTGGATAAAATGAAAGAGACACAGGCTGTGATAGGAGGGGAAGGGAATGGAGGCATTATATATCCTGAATTGCACTACGGAAGAGATAGCTTAGTTGGAATAGCCCTTTTTTTGAGTCATCTGGCTCATCAGAACAGCACCGTAAGTGAATTACGTGCTACCTATCCTTCCTATTATATGAGTAAAAATAAAATTGAGTTGACACCACAGCTGGATGTAGACGCCATTCTGGAAAGTATCGAAGCCAAATACACTTCGGAAGAAATAAACACAATTGACGGTGTGAAGATCGATTTTGCTGAAAGTTGGGTTCATCTAAGAAAGTCGAATACAGAGCCCATCATTAGAATTTATACCGAAGCCAAATCTCAATCGGAAGCCGATGCCTTGGCTGACCGGTTTATCACAGAGATAAAAGCAGTAGCTAAGCTTTAATGTTTCATTTTATTGAAATTCCGGTGGTACTTTATCCCGGTATTTCCAGCGCTTATGGGACCAGAGATAATAAGCGGGTTCTTCTCGTATTTGTCCTTCGACTAATTTCAGGAAAATGTCGGTAATATCGAAATCATTGTGTGCTCGTGGGTGGAGTGCAATGGTCTTAAATGTTGTCTCATAATATCCGCGTTTCACTTTTTTCGTCTCTACAAACACAACGGCCATGTCCAATTTTTTCGCAAGCATTTCGGCCCCTGTAATGACAGGGACTTTTACTCCCATAAACTCCTGCCAGTGATGTGCTTTCCAATGCTTGGCTGACTGGTCTGCAATAAACCCGTTTATCGTTAGTTCCCCTCTGATCTTAGCAGCTTCCAATAGGCGTATGGTTTCTTTATTGGTTATTAATTGTGTTTGGTGTTTGGCTCTGATTCGCTTAACCAAGCGGTCAAAGTATTTATTCTCAATTTTTTTGTAAACCGCATATCCTTTATGATTGACGTATTTTTGAAGAATAAAAAGCCACTCCCAACTCGCATAATGGCCCATCATTAAAATGATGCTCTTATTTTGCTTCTCAAGGTTGAGGATTTCATCGACATTGGTGAATTTATAACGCTTTTTTAATTCTGCTTCCGAAATAGATAATGATTTTATAGATTCTAAAATCATATCACATAAATGATGATAGAATTTCCTGGTAATGGTTTTAATCTCTTTTTCAGACTTTTCGGGAAAAACGAGTACTAAATTCTCTTTTACAACTTTCCTTCGATATCCAATGATGTAATAGATCAAAAAAAATGCGATGTCGGAAACAAAATACAGCAAACGCATCGGGAATATGGAGATGATCCAAATTATTGGGTAGACTAAAATATAAACTAAGCGCTGCATAGGTAAAGTTAGCGCAAAACTAACTAAATTTATCACATTATAATTTCGCTTAAACAGATTTTTTATCTATGCACAATATCCATATCGCCACAATTGTCATTATCACCGTCAATGCGCTGATCTCCATCAAGGGATTCAATGATTATTCCTTTTTCGAAAAATACAAGTTCAATATAGCCGGGATCCGTCGCGGTGAGCAAATACGCATATTTACTTCAGGCTTCCTTCACGTAGATTTTACCCATCTCATCTTTAACATGCTTACGCTTTATTTCTTTGCCAACGTGGTAATAATTAATTTGGGAATTTTAAAGTTCATAATCATATATTTATTGAGTTTGGTCGTAGGCAATCTGTTGTCCTTGTATTTTCACAAAGATGAATATCATTACAGTGCGGTAGGAGCTAGTGGTGCGGTAATGGGGATCATATACTCCGCGATTTTGTTTGCACCGGACAGTACTATTTACTTTATGCCCGCCTGGATGTTCGGATTGTTGTATTTGTTTTATTCCATCTACGGAATGAAAAAACGAATCGATAATATTGGCCATGACGCGCACTTTGGTGGTGCCATCGCAGGATACATAAGCACCATCGCATTTGCGCCTTTCTTAATAGATACGAGCCTTTGGTTGATTGGGCTCCTGGCAATTCCAATTTTGGTATTATTCGTATTGTATAAATTTGGTAAAATTTAAACTTTATAAATCATGAAGAAAATAATTATAATAGTAGCGATAATAACAACAGGTATTATCACGGCACAAACACAGCCAAAACCCTCCGTAGATGTCTGGGGGGAGGGTACGATAAATGTAGTTCCGGATCAAGTAACGGTAAACGTTAGAATTGAAAATACCGGCACTAATGCCAAAGAGGTAAAACTGAAAAATGATAGGATCGTGAGCGATGTATTTCAGTTCGTGAAGGGAATTGGTATTGCTGAAAAATATATAAAAACCGAATATATACGACTAAGCAAAAACTACGAGTACCAAACAAAAACTTATAATTACCAGGCCAATCAATCCATATCCATAAAGCTGGTGGATCTAAGTGAATATGAGCCTTTGATGAATGGATTGTTAGAAACAGGGATCAATCGAATAGACGGGATTACGTTTTCTTCTTCACAATTAGAAACGCTACAATCTCAGGCCCGAAAGAAAGCTGTTGAAAACGCTAAACTTAAGGCGCAGGAATATGCTTCTGTATTGGGACAAAGCATTGGCAAAGCTCTTCATATTAGTGAATTTCAGAAGATAATTTCACCTAATCCTATGATTAGAAATGTGATGGCAATCGATGGTGAAAGCGCTCAGCAAACGTTGGCTCCCGGGGAGATGCAAGTAAGTGTCCGTGTGAATGTAAGTTTCGAACTGAATTAGTCCAGTAGCGAACCAATTTTTGCCCCCAGGGCAGGACCACGTAGATCTTTATCAATGATATTTCCTTTATCATCCAGCAAGAATGTTGCAGGGATACTGCGAACATTATACTGTCTGGCAATAGGATCTTGCCAAAAGCGAAGATTTGAAACATGGTACCAATCCATTTTATCATCTTTTATGGCCTTTAACCACCTCTCTTTTTGCCCTGCTTTATCAAGTGAAACACTTATTATATTCAAGCCTTTGTCGTGGTATTTATTATAAACATTTACAACATTTGGGTTTTCCTTACGACAGGGACGACACCATGAAGCCCAGAAATCAATAATTGTATATTTACCCAGAACATCCTGAAGTGAAAGCATTTCACCGGTAGGGGTAGGAGCTGAGAATTGAGGAGCCGTTCCACCTATTTCAGACATTTTCTTCGCATCAAGGCTCGTTTTTAGCTCGGTGGCTAATTTATGCGTAGCCAATTTTGGTCCCAAACCATTAATCAAGGCAGTAACTTCCGAAGAAGTCATTTCTTGTTTTGAGAATAATTCCGATAAAAGCATCAATCCAAAAATAGAGTTGCTGTTCTCTCTTACAAATTTTCTTTTATATGCCGTTTCTTCCGCTGAAATTGCAATATTTTCTTTACGTAGTTCAGCGATCAATATACCGTCCTGTTCCCTTTGAGCCGTTCTATAGGCATCTGTAGTTTCAATCCGTTTTCTGGCCAATTGAGCAATTTTCGATTGATATTCGGTGTAGAGCTCGTTTTGCAATCCACCGGTCACAAACGATGAACCGAGACTGTCTTTGTAGATAGTTACTTTGAGGTCTTCATTTTCAATAAAAAACAAAATATTCCCTTTTGAATCCCCAACTCTGAAAAAATGCAGAGAAGTATCATCGATCTTTAGGTAACTGCCAGTGAATTTTCCACGCTTGATAACCAGGGTATCCATTATATTTGAATTATTGTTATTATCGATTTCAAACAAATAAACCGGGGTGCCATCTTCATAGCCAAACGCATTTCCTTCAATTGAATAACTATCAGAATCGTTCTGATCACAAGAAATCAACAAAAGTGTAATTAAAAGGGTAAAAACTCGTCTCATAGTAATATTGTTTATGTTGACAAAAATAATGGTATTTTCTTCTGAATGCAATCGGTAGCTCTCAAATTATTGTTAATTGTGGTTTTCAGAAGGATTACTTGAATAATCTTTACCTTTGTAAAGGATAAACCGTTGATATCTGACATGAAAACAAAACAAGGAGATTTTCCATTGCGAATTAAAATAGGTTTTAGCAAACTTTTTGATGCGTACAGAGCTAAACTCAATTCATCTAGCGAATTGGTTCGTAGTCGGGCCAAAGAGGTACTCGACATCGCTGCAAAGTACCCCATTCTTACAGAAGGACTCACGACAGAAGCCCAGCTTAAAAAGTATAAAAAACAGATCGATCTGATCACCGAGGATCTGTTTTCTTCAGTCTTGCAAGAAAATGAAATTAAGATTGCGACAATTCCATTTCAAGAATTAATTTTTAGGTCATCACAACGGTATAAAAATATTATAACGAACGCGGGTGAGGGCTTTGAACTAGAGATTATAAATTTTGATGATAGCAACTTCTTCCTCATGGGATGCAGTATAATATTGAATAATTATTATGGTTATAAGACAGATTTTAAACGGCCATTTTATTATAAGATTCCTGATAAGAATGGAATCTTAAGAAGCTATAGGATTTTGTTTAACGGGGATTTTATCGAAATAGAAAAAACAGATAAATCACTGGAGATAACTGAAGAGGATTATTTGGAGTTGCTAGAAAATTTTGACAATGTTGATGTTTGGAAGAAAAAATTTCCACCCAACAGTTGGAACTTCAATGGTTTCGTTATCGCCAATATGTATGACGCAACCGTAGATGTTTCTTTAGCAGATTTTAAAGCAGGATTATTAGATGAGGGTAATTCTAAAAAAGAGACATTTATTCATGATTTCAGGAAAATTATTAAATCTGTATATAATTTACCGGATCTGAAAGTTGGATATACCGTTTTTAATAACGAAGAGGACATATTTGAGCAGTTGTCGGGAAAAAGTGATGTTACCAGCTATATATTAAATGGAAAAGATCGGGAATCTAGTAAGATTGCTTTATGCAGCGTATCCCATAGGACGTTGTTCGAAGAATACAAGTTTTATTGCATTTCGGATATAGATCATTATCACGAACTCTATCCTAAAAATGTACTATATAAAAAACTCGCCGATCAAAATATCAAGAGTGCTATTATTGCCGCTTTAGTGAGTGAAGGTAAAGTTTTGGGAATAATGGAAATTGTGTCACCCCATAAGCAAGAATTAAACACAATTAACGCTAACAAGTTACTCGACATAATCCCTTATTTGGTCGACTCTATAAAAAGAAAAAACAAGCGGATGGAAGATGAAATAGAACTACTCATACAAAAGGAGTGTACTTCCATCCATTCCAGTGTACATTGGAAATTTAGAAAAGAGGCCAAACGGGTTTTGGAAACCAAAGCACGTGGAGAAGAAGCTTCTTTCAAAGAGGTTGTATTCGAAAATGTATATCCGTTATTTGGTCAAATTGACGTTAAGGGCTCTTCCAATGCCAGAAATATTGCTACTAAAAACGATTTGATCCTTCAGCTGCATCACGTTAAAAAGATAATCGATAAGATCTATAAGATCGAGGCCCTACCAATTTACGAGCAGATCAATTTCAGAATAGATAATTTTCTAAAAGATATTAAGGAACATTTGCAGGTAGACAGTGAACGGCGAGTACTTAGCTTTCTACGGAATGAAATAGTCCCATTGTATGATCATTTGAGTTCTAAGAATGATAAACTCAAATCCTTGATCAGTGAATATTACAAACTTTTGGACAGAGATAAAGGCTTTATTTACAAGCACAGAAAAGACTATGACGAATCTGTAATGTTGATAAATAAGACCATGGCTGGTATCTTGGACAAAAAGCAAGAGGAGGCCCAGGAAATGTATCCACATTATTACGAACGATTCAAAACTGATGGCGTAGAGCATAATCTTTATATCGGTGAGTCAATAACCAAAGAGGATAGTTTCAATAAAATTTACCTTTACAATCTTCGTTTATGGCAGTTGCAAGCCATGTGCGA
>SMXJ01000061.1 GCA_004356305.1 Bacteroidota bacterium
AAAACCGTATTGTGATTGGAAATAATACTGTTTTAAGACCCGGTAGGCTAGGAAGTATATCCCTAAAAATTGATCCGGCTCTGGAAAAACAATGCGATTTGGTTTTGAGAGACCCGAGTATTGAAGAATAAATAAAAAAGTGAATAGTGAAAAGAGGGAAAGAGTAAAGAAAATAGAGGAAAGAATAAAGAGTAGAGAAAAAAGCGAGGAAAAACAGTAAATGACTAATTTTACTCACTACTCACTACTCACTACTCACTACTCACTGCTTCAAACTTTATAGCGTCTTCTGGACGACTTCAAACACCTGATTTTCATCACATTTCAGGGTTTTTGAAGGAAATTTCAGTAATAAAGCATAGTCATGAGTGGCCATTAAAATAGTATTGCCATTTTTGTTGATCTCTTGTAACACTTGCATCACCTCTACACTGGTTTGTGGATCCAGATTACCCGTGGGTTCATCGGCCAAAATTATTTCAGGGTCGTTCAATAAGGCTCTGGCAATAGCGACTCTTTGTTGTTCGCCGCCTGAGAGTTGGTATGGGTATTTGAAACTTTTTGTCTTCATGTTCACCTTGTCGAGCACTTCATCAATTTTGATGTCCATTGCGTGTTTGTCTTTCCAGCCTGTTGCGGTAAGGACAAAAAGTAGATTATTTTTTACGGTACGGTCGTTCAATAATTTAAAATCCTGAAATACAACCCCTAACTTTCGGCGTAAATAAGGAATGTCTTTTTCCTTCAATGTTGGAAGATCAAAACCCACTATATGTCCTTCTCCTTTTTGCAATGGTAGATCCCCATAGAGCGTTCTCATAAAACTACTTTTCCCACTTCCGGTCTTCCCGATCAGGTAAACGAATTCCCCTTTCATAATGGTAACTGAAACATCTGTCAGGATTAAATTCTCACGTTGAAAAATAGATGCATTCTTTAAGGAAAGTACGGCCTCTTGAGACATAGATTTATGTTGTTTTTTTCACATTTCAAAAATAGACTTAATCTTCTATTTTAGAAACTTTTTCTTTCAACGCATCGATTTCTTTTTGCTGTTGGATCGTATACAATATCAGTTCTTCTATTTTTTCCAGCAGCAACAGATTCATTTTTTTTAAATAAAGTCCGTCAGTTTCTATTTCTTTTGCTGAAGGAACTCCGGGCAAGTGGTGATATTTTTCAACGAAGGTTGCCATTTCGTCAAGAGTTAATAGGTGGTATCCGGGATTTTTTTCCGAAGAACCCGAAAAATAGCTTTCGAACACATAATCCGGGGCTAGAGCTCCATTTAGGTCAACGAGTACTTCTTGTGTATGGATCTTCCCTTTTACGGTTAGTAGCTCGTCCGGGGTCTTGGTTCCTATACCTATTTTCCCATTTTTTTCCGTCATGTTTTTAAAAGATCTGCGTTGTGCAAAACACTGGAGGGACGCAAAAACAAAAAAGAGTAACAATATATTCTTCATAATAAAAAGGGTTTCAAATCAATATAGCTTTAAAAATACAGTAAATTTCCTAAGGATAAATTTTATGCTGTAAAAAACATAATGAATATTCATTTATCTCGTTATAAACGGAGTATACAATCGTTGTATCCATGCCCAAATCCTATTAAAAATGATTAAGAACCTCATTTCGCTCTCTTTTTTCCTGTTATTTTTCGGAATCAATTTTGCCCAGCAAACCGCAGCTTTTACCGATGACCTGTTGGAGTACAACAAGGCCATTGAGCTGTATAACAACAACCAATTTCTGGCCGCCCAATCGCTGTTTTCTAAAGTGAAATCGGATATAACGGATAGCGGTGTGCAGGGGGATTGTGCCTATTATATCGCCAACTGCGCCGTAAGGCTCAATCAGCAAAACGCGGATCTGTTGATGGAGTCTTTCGTTGAGCATTATCCAACGAGCATCAAGCGAAATGATGCTTTTATAAATGTTGCCAACTATTACTTTGAAAACGGAAAATATTCGTATGCCCGTAAATGGTACGATAAAGTAGACGAGGTTAGTTTAAGCCGAGGGGAACGAGAAAGATTTTATTTCAATAACGGTTATGCCTATTTTAAGAACAAACGATACAATGAAGCCAAAAAGTACTTTAATCTTGTAAGTGATTCTGAAAAATACGGCACTCAATCAAAATATTACCTTGGTTTTATAGCCTATGAGGGCGATTATTATGAAGAAGCCACGGAACTATTTGCAAATATAAAAGGCGAGGAGCGTTATGCGGAAGGCTTGAGTTACTACCTGGCCGACATGAATTTTAAGTTAGGAAAATTTCAGGAGGCTATCGATCTCGGGAAAGAGCAATACGAAAATTCAAAACCACAAGAGAGAAGTGAACTATCTAAAATTATAGGAGAGAGTTATTTCAATTTGGGAAATTATGCGGCAGCGATTCCTTATTTAAAAGAATACAAAGGCAAACGGGGTAAATGGAATAACACAGATTATTACCAGTTGGGTTATGCTTATTATAAACAAGGGGATTACCAAAACGCCGTCGATGAATTCAATAAAATTGTAAGTGGGAGTAACGCGATAGCTCAAAACGCGTATTATCACTTAGCTGAAAGTTATTTAAAACTAGACCAGAAACATCGAGCGTTGAACGCGTTCAAAAATGCTTCGGAAATGGATTTCAGTGCCGAAATCCAAGAGGACGCCTGGCTTAATTATGCCAAACTGAGTTATGAGATCGGTAACAGCTATCGATCTGTTCCACAGGTGATCCTTTCCTTTTTGGAAACCTATCCGGATAATGGGAATAATGAAGAATTAAAGGATCTGTTGATCGACTCTTATATCACCTCAAAAAACTACAAAGAGGCCGTCGACCTGTTGGAAAATAACAAATCGTTCGAAAATAAGAAAGCCTATCAAAAAGTAGCCTTCTATCGCGGTATTGAATTGTATGCGGAAGGAAACTATAAGGAATCGGTTGCGCTTTTTGAGAGATCACTTAAGCATCCTTATGACCCTGTATTTACAGCCCGAGCTACTTATTGGAAGGCTGAGAGTGATTACCGGGATTCCGATTTCGATGTTTCGTTGGTGGGTTATAAACGGTTCTTACAATTACCCAATGCTTCTCAAACACCGGAATACGAAAACAGCCGCTATAACCTGGCCTACAATTACTTTAAATTGAAAAATTATCCCGAAGCCATTAGCAATTTCAATCAATTTTTAGCTGCTACAACTAAAGATGCCGTCCGTAGAAATGATGCCTACTTGCGTTTAGGTGACAGTCATTTTGTGAGTAGCAATTATTGGCCGGCCCTGGAAAATTATAACAAGGCTATCGAGGGCAATTCTCCAGATAGCGATTACGCCGTCTTCCAAAAAGCGATTAGCTACGGATTTGTTGACCGTTCTCAAGAAAAGCTCGAAGCCTTAAAAAGTTATGACGGAAAATATCCCGGGTCTATCTATCGCGATGATGCGCTCTACGAGTTAGGGAACACCTACTTAGCCAGGGATAAAACCGCTGAGGCCATTGCTGTCTATGATCAATTGATGAGGGAGATCCCAAAGAGTAGTTTTGTGCCCAAAGGACAATTGAAAAAGGGACTTATTCTTGAAAACCGCGGGCTGAGTAACGAAGCTCTTTCCATCTTCAAAAGAGTGGCTAATGATTATCCGTGGACCGCGGAGGCCCTTCAAGCCGTATCTTCGGCGAAGATCATCTATATCGATCAAGGTAGAGTAGGTGAGTATGCAGATTGGGTAAACACCCTGGATTTTGTGGATGTTGAAAATGCTGAGCTGGACGATGCCAGCTATCAGGCTGCTGAACATTCCTTTTTGGAAAATAAACCCGGACAGGCTATCACCCGATTCGAAAGCTACCTGAGTGAATTCTCCAATGGCCGGCACGCGCTTAATGCACATTTCTATTTAGCCCAATTGTATTTTGCTGAAACAGAATCTGAAAAAGCCATTCCGCATTACAGGTTTGTAGTAGATAAGGACCGAAGTGAATTTACTGAGCAGGCTCTGGCACGGATTTCAGAATTGTATTTGGCCGGAAAGAACTATCAAAATGCACTGATGTATCTGCAACGATTAGAGATAGAAGCCGATTTCCCACAGAATGTTGTCTTTGCACAAACCAATAGTATGAAAGCAAGTTATGAGTTGAAACAGTATTCCGAAGCCGTTCTCTATGCTGAAAAAGTGTTGGAGAATTCTAAAGTGGATAATAGCATTAAAAGCGATGCGCAAATAATAATCGCCCGGTCGGCCATTCACACAGGAGACGAATCCAAAGCTAAAATGGCCTATGCTGAAGTGGCTAAGATCGCTACCGGAAAACTCGCAGCCGAAGCTTTATATTATGATGCCTACTTCAAAAATAAGGAGGGTGATCATGAGGGCTCAAATGCATCGGTTCAAAAATTAGCCAAGGACTATTCTGGCTACAAATACTTTGGGGCGAAAGGACTGGTGCTGATGGCAAAGAATTTTTACCAATTGGAAGATGCATTTCAAGCCAGTTATATTTTGGAAAGTGTGATCAAAAATTTCACAGAATATACGGATGTGGTAGAAGAAGCCAAAGCGGAGCTCACCTTGATCAAAGCCGTCGAATCCAAAACCAACTCTTCCATCGAAACCGATGGAAACTAACTCATCATCAATCAATTATTGACATCAAATCCTACGTTTATGTTCCGTAACATTTCAGAAAAAAAATATATTCCAAAACCGAATATCTCCCGTTCAGTTAATGGATTGAAGGGACTTTTCCCATTGTTAATTTTTTCCCTTATCATTCCCATGATCGCCCAGGAAGAAGGAGATGAACTTGGGACAGAGGTGGTGAACATCGTAAAACCCTATACACCTGCTATAAGTGACGCGTTTAAGGTAAAGGAAACTCCCCTGCTCAATGACTCGGTTACCACCACAAAGAAAAAAGTAAGTTACAGTATTTTTTCGGTGCCCGTAGCTTCAACATTTACTCCTGCGAAGGGGAAAGCCACCACTGTTGAGAAAGCGAAACCCATTAAATTGTATGACAATTATGCGACCTTGGGATTTGGAAACTATACGGCGGTTTTGGGCGAATTTTATAGTAATTTTCAAATAAGTAGAACAGATAATGCAGGGCTCTATTTTAAACACAATTCGTCCCAAGGCGGAATTGATGGTGTATTGCTTGAAAACAAATATTATGATACCAGCCTTGATGGAAATTATACCAGCCGTCAGAAAGATATGTCCTATGATATCAATGCCGGGATCGAACATCAGATCTTTCATTGGTACGGTTTGAACGGATTTTTCGATACAGATTCCACAAACTTTTTTGAAACAATCGACCCGAAACAAACCTATTTTAGTGCCTATATAAGTGGTGATATTGCGTTGGATGAATCGGTTTTTGAAGAAGGAAAGGTAAAGTTGAGGTATCTGGGAGATGGATTTTCTTCTTCGGAATTCAATTTTACCGCCCAACCGGAGTTTTTAATTCCACTTGCTGAATTTAATCTGAAGATCACAGCTGAGCTGGACTATTTAAGCGGGAAATTCGAAAGGGATTATTTTAATTCGGGCAACGGAATTGAATACAGTTATCTAAATCTTGGTGTGACTCCGGCCTTAGTTTATGTAAATGAAGATCTGACAATTTCATTGGGGGCCGCTGTCGTCTTAGGACTGGATACCAAAGGTGGTAGTACCGATTTCTTTATCTATCCGCAAGTTAATATGTCCTACCGCCTTGTGGATGAACTGCTCATTGCCTATGGAGGCGTAGAAGGTGGTTTACGACAAAACACCTATTACAATTTTAAGACCGATAACCCTTTTGTTTCGCCCACGCTAATGGTAATGCCCACTAGCCAATTGTACAATGCCTTTGGTGGACTCAAAGGAAAATTGTCCAATACAGTTGGCTATAATATTCGCGCCTCTTACGGAAATGAGGAGAATAAAGCCCTGTTTTTGATCAATTCTTACAAAGGACGACTGCCCGATCTTGAAGGATACGAGAACGGAAACTCATTTGGAATTATCTACGACGATGTAAATACACTGGATATTTTTGGAGAATTAAAAGTGGAAGTATCTGAAAAATTCATTCTGGGGATCAAAGCCAATTTCTACAGTTACAGTATGACGGATCAACCGGAGCCGTGGAACCTGCCGGACATAAAGGCATCGGTATTTTCAAATTTCAATATCACAGAAAAGGTTTACGGTGGTGCTTCGATATTTTATGTAGGCAAACGCGAGGACTTTTTTAGTGCGACGCAAATTGGGTTGCCAACGATACCCGTTAACGAAATAGTGACTTTAGATGCCTTCATTGATGTCAATTTACACCTGGGTTATCGTGTGAATGAACGTCTTTCCATTTTTGCCAGGGGAAGCAATTTATTGAGTGACAATTACGAAAAGTGGCTGTTTACCCCTGTACAAGGGATGCAGGGATTGGCGGGAGCGACCTATAAATTCGATTGGTGAAACACGCAACGATTTCGCATTTTCTTCATCTATTGTGAGAGCAAGACTGTTAAGACCAAAGCTCAATAAGAATTGACTATGAATTGATAAATAATTTTTTCGTAAAGTTTAGTATTTAGAAAAGGCATCCCTGTTAATTGGGATGCTTTTTTTATTTTTACTGAAAATCTAATTATATGAAAAATCTATTATTCCTTCTATTAGCCCTACTATTTGTTTCATACACAAATAGTCAAACACCTGTCGATCTGATAATCACCAATGCGAATATTTATACCGTCAATGATTCTTTCGAAATTGCAGAAGCCTTTGTTGTTAAAGACGGAAGAATAATAGAGGTAGGTACTTCAAAATCACTTCAGAAAAAATACAAACCTGATGAAATCTTAAATGCAGAAGGAAGGACCATTCTGCCGGGATTGATCGACGCCCATGCACATTTGTACAACCTGGGAGTGTCATTACAGCAGGTGGATTTGGTAGGTACCAATAGTTATAAAGAAGTCTTGGACAGAGTGGTAGCTTTTCAAAAAGAAAAAAACAGTGATTTTATTTTGGGACGTGGATGGGATCAAAACGATTGGGAGGTAAAAGAATTTCCCACTAAAAAAGAATTGGATTCCTTATTTCCAAACACACCAGTCTCACTACACCGAATAGACGGTCACGCCATGATCGTGAATAGCAAGGCGTTAGAAATGGCGGGTATTACCGCTAAAACCAGAATGGAAGGCGGTGAAGTAATTCTGAAGGAGGGACAACCTAGTGGACTATTGGTGGATTCACCAATGAGCCTGGTTAAGAGAATTATGCCCAGGCCAACCAGAGATTATATGGTAAATGCCCTATTAGATGCTGAAAAGATGTGTTTGGCACTTGGGCTCACTACTATTAATGAAGCGGGTACCAGCAAATATATAATCGATTTAATCGATGAATTGCAACAAAGAGGGCAATTTAAAATGCGGGTATATGCAATGGTGAACAATTCACCTCAAAACCTTGCGTACTATCTAGACAAAGGCATCATAAAAACAGATCGGTTGAATGTTCGCTCCGTTAAGATATCGGCAGATGGTGCGCTGGGATCCCGGGGAGCTGCCATGCGGGAAGAATATAGCGATCAACCCGGCCAATTTGGAGCGATGGGAACCGATGAAGCTGAATTAACTGCTTTGGCAAAACG
>SMXJ01000062.1 GCA_004356305.1 Bacteroidota bacterium
ACGAAAACAATATAAAAGACTTGCACCTAACCCAAGAATTCCTGTATATTTATGACGGAAATAAATTATTCACTTTTACACTAACTCAACCCAAGCAGTAATATCTATGCACGTTGCAATAGCAGGAAATATTGGCTCCGGCAAAACCACTCTCACTCGTTTACTGGCGAAGCATTACCGATGGAAAGCTCATTTCGAGGAAGTTGAAGACAACCCATATCTCGATGATTTCTACAATCAGATGGAGCGTTGGTCATTCAATCTGCAGATCTACTTTTTGAATAGTCGATTCAGGCAAATATTGGAAATTAGAGACAGTGGAAAGAAAGTCATCCAGGATCGCACCATTTACGAAGATGCTTTCATTTTCGCTCCCAACTTGCATGCCATGGGCTTGATGACCAATCGTGATTATGAAAATTACAAAGCACTTTTCGACTTGATGGAGAGCGTTACCAAAGGCCCGGATCTGTTGATCTATCTGCGCAGTTCTATTCCCAACCTGGTCAATCAAATTCACACCAGAGGAAGAGAGTATGAGAATTCGATCAGCATAGATTACCTAAGCCGATTGAATGAGCGGTATGAGGCCTGGATTGATGAGTATGACAAAGGAAACCTTTTGGTGATTGATGTGGACGACCTTAATTTTGTCGACAATCCCGAAGATCTGGGAACCGTCATCAATAAGATCGATGCCGAATTACACGGACTGTTTTAGAAGTCTCAACCTGATAAAAAACTTATACTGGAATACATAAGAAAGCCCGAGCGAGTCGCCCGGGCTTTTATTTTCCCACTTGGGTTGGATCTTTAGTTGGTTTCTTCTACTTCTTCCACCACCTCATTGATCACTTTCTTTTCTATTTTTACTTCTACATCTTCGAAAGCTTTCAGCCGCGCTTTTACTTCTTCCATCGTTCCCTCAAAAATCTCTTCAGTGGTCGATGATTCTCCATTTTCAGTTATGGTAGTCGTCACGGTTGCCTTTACGGTTCCATCTTCATTTTCTTCCATCTCTACCTTTACTTCTTTATTCATGGTATCTGTGCCCTCGTGTTCTTCATGAAGCCCTTTGGATGATTCAAATTCGGCCAACTTAGCTTTCACTTCAGCTTCTGATCCTTTGATCCTTTGTATTTCTTTCACTTCTTTTCCATCTACCATTGAGATGGTTTCGATAGTAGCAACCGTTAGGTCTCCTTCGGTTGTAATACTGATTTTTATCTCCTTATTCTTACCTTCACCTGAAAAGAACATTTCCTTATCACCCATAATTAAATGTTTATCGCCATGTTCATCTACCCACACATTTTCATTGTTCATAGCATTAGCCATATTTTGTGAATTATGGCCTCCCAGCATCGGAGCCATTACCAATCCGATCAAACAGGTCAATTTGATCAAGATATTCATCGAAGGACCAGAGGTATCCTTAAATGGATCACCTACGGTATCTCCAGTTACAGCTGCTTTGTGCGCTTCACTTCCTTTGTGGGTCATTTCACCATCGATCATCACACCTGCCTCGAACGATTTCTTGGCATTGTCCCAGGCACCACCGGCGTTGTTTTGGAAGATCGCCCACATCACACCACTCACACACACTCCGGCCATATAACCCCCTAAAGGCTCGGCACCAAATAACAATCCAATTATAATAGGAGTGATAATGGTCAATAATCCGGGTAAGATCATTTCTTTCAATGCAGCTTTGGTAGAAATATCAACACACTTGGCATAATCCGGAGTTCCGGTGCCATCCATAATTCCGGGAATTTCACGAAATTGTCGACGTACTTCCTGCACCATTTGCATGGCAGCCTTACCTACACTTTTCATCACCAGTGCTGAGAAGACAACGGGTATCATCGCTCCCACAAATAACATGGCCAACACATCGGCCTTATAGATGTTGATTCCGTCGATCCCTGTAAAGGTCACATAGGCAGCAAACAATGCCAGGGCCGTCAATGCCGCCGAAGCGATCGCAAATCCTTTTCCGGTGGCTGCCGTAGTATTCCCTACAGAGTCTAAAATATCTGTTCTCTCGCGTACGTGAGGATCTAATTTGCTCATTTCCGCTATACCCCCGGCATTATCTGCAATAGGGCCAAACGCGTCAATGGCTAACTGCATTCCAGTAGTTGCCATCATCGCAGAAGCAGCCAGTGCCACCCCATAGAATCCAGCCAATTCGTATGAGCCGTAAATGGCGGCAGCGAATAACAATACAGACAAGAAAGTAGATCTCATACCTACAGCCAAACCGGCAATAATGTTGGTCGCAGCTCCCGTCGATGAATTCATCACAATATCCATAACAGGTTTTTTACCTAAACTGGTATAATAAGCAGTCACCATGGAGATAAAAAATCCAACACCGAGGCCAATACATGCTGCCCAGAACACATTTATTGAAGGAATTTCTTTTGCTCCTTCTCCAAAGAAATTCATGGTAAGGGTTTCAGGTAGCATCCAATCGATGAGGAAATAACTAGTGATCAAGGTTAAGAATATAGCCCCCCAGTTTCCCATATCCAAAGCCTTCTGAACCTCTGATTCTTTTGCGTCATTATTTTTAATACCCACCAAAAAGGTACCAAAAATAGAAGCCAAAACACCAACTCCTGCTATAACTAAAGGTAGCAGGATAGGTCCCATATTGTTAAATGCATCTGTAAACTGGCCGTTTGCAGACATATCACGTATTATATAATTACCTAAGACCATCGAAGCCAATACGGTTGCTACATAAGATCCAAAAAGGTCGGCCCCCATTCCGGCAACGTCCCCTACATTATCTCCTACGTTATCAGCAATAGTTGCAGGGTTACGTGGATCATCTTCCGGGATTCCTGCTTCCACTTTACCAACCAGGTCTGCACCAACATCGGCGGCCTTTGTATAAATCCCTCCACCAACACGAGCGAACAATGCAATAGACTCTGCACCTAAAGAGAATCCCGCAAGGGCTTCGAGTACAACGGTCATATTATCATAGAAATTTTCACCTTCAACCACAAACTGACTAACGAAAAACATAAAGACCAAACTCAGGCCTAATACCGCCAATCCGGCCACACCCAGCCCCATCACAGTCCCGCCCCTAAAGGAAACTTTTAGGGCCTGTGGCAAGCTGGTCTTTGCCGCTTCTGCCGTACGTGTATTCGCCTCGGTGGCCATCCGCATCCCTATATTTCCTGCGGTTGCTGAAAATAAAGCACCAAAGATAAAGGCAGGTACGATCATCCAACTTGTAGATTCTACTTGTGTGGATACCACGAACAATAAAACAGAAGCTATGACAACAAAAATCAACAACAGTCTGTATTCAGCATTTAAAAAGGCAAGTGCTCCTTCTTTTATACTTTTGGAAATAAATTGCATTCGCTCATTTCCGGCAGGTTGTTTTATTACCCAGCTTCTCCTTACCAGCATAAACAGTAATCCGATGACTGCAAGTGCTATAGGTACATAAATAATGTTTTGTTCCATTATGTGTTATTTAGTTATAATTGAATTCGTTTTTGCGAGGGCAAAAGTAAGAAATTTTTGTATTTGAAGAACAAAAATTAATAGGATTCTTAGAACGAAAATCCAAAAACGCCTGTTATTCCGAATTTGCGAGCTCCGGGATTATCGAGATAGTTACCGCGGAAATTGAAATCGATACGGAACACTCTAAAAATATTACCCACACCTAAGCTCCACTCCCAGTAAATGTCTTCAGGTGCCCGGTAAATTATAGGATTCCCCATGGGATCAACATTTAAAGCAACGTTGGCCTCTGAGAGCTCCCCATATACCGCTCGAAATCCTATGACCTCCCGCAAATTAAGCTTCCGTACCCAAGGAATTCTGGCAAAGAACCTTCCTCCAAAATCATGTAGAAGATGAAACGAGGCATAGGTGTCACTCACAAATTCATAGTATTCCAATTGATTGAAGGTATTATAGATACTGAAAAGTGTTTGATTTCCCGGAATAGGACTCAATAATGCCAAAGGAACATCTCCATATATTTTCCCGATCTCAAAAGTGGTATAAACCCTCCCAAAGCCACCGATATTCCAGGGTTGTGTGTACAACGCTTGTAACTTCTGGTACTCAAAATCACCGTTAAATATATCCTTTAGTCCCATCGAATAACTGGCAAAAATGGTCGGATACTCACCATCATTTATCACTTTTCGCTCGACACCATATCCAAGATTTTTTCGGCCGGGAGTATAATTAATACTGAATTCTATCTCAGGTTGAGAAATTACATTCTGTACCTCCCCGAACTCGTCCAAATAGCTCAAACTAAAAGTCTCTGTCGCAGAGCGCATCGTTCTATAAGCCCCTGTAACTCGGGTAATAAAGTTATTGGCCAGCTCGGCTTCTAAACCCATGGTCGTTAAATTCAAACTGGTGAGCTTATCGTTGGCTCCAACCGTGATCAAAGCGGAGGAGGCTAAACTTCTTCCAAGAACATCGGTACTGGAAGTGAGACTGGCTCCAATTTGTTCAACATCCCTGCGATTCCCTCCAAAAATAACAAGGCGGGATTTTCTATCGATCAGCCATTTCCCAGAAATCCCATACTTGAATTTATTGTCCTTAAATCCGTAGGCACCAAATCCTTCTATACGCCAGCGGTCGTTTTGACTAAAATAAGTTCGTCCTCCGGCTCGTATCCGGAATCCTTCCGCTTCATTATAGCCGAAAGTGGAAGGAATAGGGCCATAGTCGAAGTTATTGAATTCATAATATCCCGACGCGAACATTGCACCAATATCGTAAAGTGCTTTAAATCGGGGCACCGTTTTTAAAGTGTCTAACATTTTATAAACTCCCTTCTCATCTTTACTCAGTGACTCCATTCGGCGCTCTTCCCAAAAAGTGTCAGGACGGTTATAAATCTCGTATTGATAAGGATCTACCTGCGCTTTATAGAAACTCTTTTCCTTTGGAATATCAAACTCATAATTGTCATATAGTGTGGTTCGTTTTCCATAAATTCCTCGCGCCTCTTCTTTCTTCCGCAATGAAAAATCGCTTAAAAAATAATCCCGTGTGATCAAAAATATGGAATCGTTCAACACTTCGAATTCCTGTTCAATATATACCTCTCGCACCCAGTTCAAATTGGCACTTTGGGAGGCCTGCAGATTGATCTCTTTGATAGCCCAGGTGCTGTCATTGACCCAAAAATCTCCTTTAAAGGTCAATTCATTTTTGCGCCTCGGATAGTAAACAATGTTGTAGCACCACTTATTGTCGCGATATGCGCTATCGAGTAAAACATAATTATATACATCGATCCCGGTACGGGAAAGCGGGCTGGTAAAAGCCTTATCAAAAAATTTCAGGTAGTTGTCGTATACATCGTAATCGCTATATAGATCTTTTACAAAAGCAATTAGTGCCTGATTATTATCAAAGCCGGAGTTTTTATTCCCTTCAAGGATTTCCTTTTCCTTGGACATTTCATTGTCACCATAAACTTTGGAATATGCTTCGTTGATAAAAATAGGAAGATAGGTATTCCCTGTGATCTTGGAAGTGTCTATTTGCTCCCAAATAAATTCCATCCCTTTAAAAATTTTGCTTTTAATTAAGGCGGAATCGATAGTGTTGAGATCGAATTCAAGCTTTTCGTACTTATCGTAACTATACTGTTTGAATTTCTTTATTCCGTTCTCACGTCGGTTTTCCCAGATCTTCCGTAGAATAGTTATTGCGGGATTGTCTTTTTTCGATGTCTTTCCGCTAAAAATAACTACCTCTCCCAGCGTCGCGGTTTCCTCTTTCAAAACGATCTCCATTTTGTATGTAGTGCGCTTGGATAACAGGATCTGATTTAGTTCATACCCCACGAATGACACCAATATCGCCGTATGGGTTTCATCACTTTCCAGATAAAAACGGCCATTCTCATTAGTGATGGTACCTTCGTTAGTATCCTTGAAGATCACATTGGCAAACGCGACAGGCTCGCCAAATTCGTCTTTTACCTCACCACTAACTTTGGTTTGCGAATGCAGAAATGAAGTAATGATAAGAGTTAAGAAGAGTAGAGTTTGCTTCATAGCACGTAAAAAAGTATCAGATTTGGAAACGGAAATATCTATAAAAAAGTGTGAACTTTACCTATATAACACTTTTTTAACAGCTTTGATCACGTCTTCGCTATTAGGCAGCCATTCTGCAAATAAGACCGGAGAATAGGGAGCAGGTGTGTCTGCTGTATTTATTTTTTCGATCGGGGCATCCAAATAGTCAAAGGCATGATTCTGTACCTGATAGGTGATCTCGGTGGCAACGTTTCCAAATGGCCAAGCTTCTTCCAGGATAACAAGCCGATTCGTTTTCTTTACCGAGTCCAATATCATTTTGTGGTCCATTGGACATATGGTACGGAGGTCGATGATCTCACATTCAATACCTTCCCCGGCTAACTTATCGGCCGCTTTATAGGCTTCTTTGATTATTTTTCCAAAGGAAACAATAGTCACATCCTTTCCTTCACGTTTGATGGCGGCAACACCTAATGGGATTAAATATTCTCCCTCAGGCACTTCCCCCTTGTCACCATACATTTGCTCACTTTCCATAAAGATCACAGGATCGTTATCGCGTATGGCGCTTTTTAGTAAGCCTTTTGCGTCTGCAGGATTGCTGGGCACCACCACTTTAAGTCCGGGACAATTGGCAAACCAACTTTCGAAGGCCTGTGAATGAGTGGCTCCTAGTTGACCGGCAGATCCGGTGGGCCCTCGAAATACGATAGGGCAATTAAACTGCCCACCACTCATCTGACGAATTTTGGCGGCGTTATTTATGATTTGATCGATCCCAACCAACGAGAAATTAAATGTCATAAACTCTACGATTGGCCGATTCCCATTCATGGCAGAACCAATGGCAATTCCCGTAAATCCCAGCTCTGATATAGGCGTATCAATAACGCGTTTAGCGCCAAATTCCTCCAACATCCCCTTACTGGCTTTGTATGCACCGTTGTATTCGGCAACTTCCTCCCCCATTAAAAATACGGTTTCGTCACGCCGCATTTCTTCACTCATCGCTTCACAAACGGCTTCTCTAAATTGGATGGTCTTCATAAAATTTTCCGCCTGGGCGGGGTTTTCTTAATTCAACTTAATTCTATTTTAATCTGCAAATATTAATAATTATGCCTAAAATCTCCGGCAAAACCCTTCATAAAAGTGGGAAATGCAAAAATAATGCTATTTGGCAGTTATAAAGAAATTTACAAGCTGTTTTTTTTTAGTATTACTTCGGAAATAATACTATGCGTGCATAGGAAAATTCATATTATAATTGTATCTTCGTGCCCCAGTAATCCGAAGCCTCTTTGGCGTGGGAACAACCCAATAAATCACAATTCAAAATATATCAGTACAGATGAAAATATTAGTGTGTATAAGTCACGTGCCGGACACTACTTCGAAGATTAATTTTACCGACGGAGACACGAAATTTGACACGAATGGAGTTCAATTTGTGATCAACCCAAACGATGAATTTGGTTTAACCCGTGCCATGTGGTTTAAGGAAAAACAAGGTGCCAGCGTACATGTTGCCACCGTGGGGGGTCCGGAAACCGAGCCGACTTTGCGTAAAGCGCTCGCGATTGGAGCAGACGAGGCCATTAGAGTAAACACTCCTGCAACCGATGGTTATTCGGTGGCAAAGCAGTTGGCTGGTGTGGTGAAAGACGGGGGTTACGATCTGGTGATCGGGGGTCGTGAATCTATCGATTATAACGGTGGAATGGTTCCGGGTATGATGGCTAAATTAATTGGAGCCAATTTTATAAACACTTGTATCGGCCTGGAAATTGAGGGCAACCAAGCTACGGTGGTAAGAGAGATCGATGGAGGGAAAGAAAACTTAGAAGCCAGTCTTCCCTTAGTGATTGGCGGACAAAAAGGTTTGGTGCAGGAGAGTGATCTACGCATCCCGAATATGCGAGGGATCATGCAGGCCAGATCTAAACCATTACATGTTATAGAGCCTGTTGATGTCGCCGCCGAAACCCAGGCTATACGATTCGAAAAGCCCGCACCAAGGGGAACCGTAAAATTGGTCGACAACGTTGATGACCTTATTAATTTATTACACAACGAAGCTAAAGTGATCTAAAATATGTCAGTACTAGTATATACAGAATCTGAAGGAGGAAAATTTAAAAAAATTGCTCATGAAGTGGTTGCTTACGGCCATGGAATTGCAGAAATGATGGGAACAACCGTTACGGCGATTGCCATCAACGGTGGTGATGCTTCCGAACTTGGTACTTATGGAGCTTCTAAAGTATTGGAAGTAAAAAATGGAGATCTGGAAAAATTCAGTGCCGAAGGATACGCAGATGTCGTAGCACAAGCCGCAAAGGCCGAAGGCTCAAGTGTGGTAATACTGACTTCCAGCGCAAACAGTAAGTTTATGGCTCCTCTGGTGGCTATAAATCTGGAAGCAGGCTATGTGCCTAATGTGACTCAACTTCCCGAAAGTACTTCCCCTTTGAAAGTAAAACACAATGTTTTCACCAATAAGGCCTTTTCGGTGACCGAGTTTATGACTGAAGTAAAAGTGATCGGATTGGGTAAAAATACCTACGGTGTAAAAGAAAATCCAACTTCAGCCACAGCCGAAAGTTTTTCGCCTTCTGTAGATACCGGAGGCGTTAAAATACTATCAGTTGATAAGGCAACCGATAAAGTTACCATCGCAGATGCGGAGATCGTTGTTTCCGGTGGCCGTGGATTGAAAGGCCCTGAAAATTGGGGAATGATCGAGGATCTGGCCGAAACTTTAGGTGCCGCAATAGCATGCTCAAAACCCGTTAGTGATATGGGATGGAGACCACACAGCGAGCACGTGGGACAAACCGGAAAACCCGTCGCCGCGAATCTGTATATCGCTATTGGAATTAGTGGTGCGATCCAACATTTGGCAGGAATCAATGGGTCCAAGGTAAAAGTGGTTATCAATAATGACCCTGAAGCTCCGTTCTTTAAAGCAGCAGACTACGGTATTGTGGGAGATGCATTTGAAGTAGTACCACAATTCACTCAAAAATTAAAAGAGTTTAAAGCTCAAAACGCATAAAATTTAGTATTTTGTGCTTTGAAAAAGAACTGTTTAAATAAGTGAGAAGCCTTGTTCAGACAACTTTTTTAAATCCAGATTTTTGATTCATCGCTTTTTAATGAGCCTAGTTCGACTACACATAAAAGGAATCTCTTACAGTCAAACTCAAAATGGAGCCTATGCCCTTATTTTGAGTGAGGAAGGCGGGGATCGAAAATTGCCCATAGTGATTGGAGCTTTTGAGGCCCAGTCCATCGCGATCGCGTTGGAAAAGGAGATCAAACCTCCACGGCCCCTCACACATGACCTGTTTAAGAATTTTTCCGATCGATTTGATATAGTCATAAAGCAGGTGATCATACACAAATTGGTAGATGGTATTTTTTATAGTAGCATTATTTGTGAACGAGACCATATCGAAGAAGTTATCGACGCTCGCACCAGTGATGCCATAGCTTTGGCATTGCGTTTTAACGCACCCATATTTACCTATAAAAAGATTCTGGATAAAGCAGGAATATACTTAAAAACACCGCCCAAAGATAAGGACACTTCAGGAGAACAAGAGGCGGTCATTGAAGAGTTAATAACCGGCGAAGACAGAGAAACGATCAAACTTGTCTCAGAAGATTACAGCAAACACACCTTAAAAGAACTCAAAAAACAACTCGATGAAGCCGTTGCACAAGAAAACTACGAAAAAGCTGCAGCGATCAGGGACGAAATTTCAAAACGAAAATAGTTTATGCGCAACTATTTATTTCTCCTGATATTTTGTGTTTCCTTCGGAATTGTTAGCGGTCAGAATATTGAAAAGAATTGGCTTTTTACCAGTGTCGAAACTCCCGAAGGCGAGTCTCTTTTTCCGATCAATCCCGAAACTGATAATTTTGTTCTCAACGAAGGATCGTTCAATTATTCACTGGAAGCTAAAGACAATCTTAGAGCTTCGGGAGATTATATCTATCAGAATAATCTATTAATACTCTTCTACTCAAAACCAAAGGACACCATACGCCGCTACCACATTGAAGAACTTACGGACAGCACCCTGGTTTTATCTGAAAATAATGTCAATTATAAATTTACTTATGTCGATAAAAAAGACGCTGCTCTATTAATTGATGAAAATAAGACGGACAGCGCTAATGAGACGACTCTGATACAAGCTTCCAAAGGGTTCTCAGTTCAAAGTCTTTGGCGTGGAATACTTGGGATGTTCACACTTATTTTGATAGCCTTTTTGTTCAGTGCGAATAAAAAAGCCATAAACTGGCGAACTGTGGGTATAGGTCTGACTCTTCAGCTGTTCATAGCTATAGGCGTTTTAAAAGTAGCTTTTATTCAAAATATATTTGATCTGGTTGGTCGAATATTCGTAAGTATTCTAGAGTTTACCCAGGCGGGTAGTGAGTTTTTATTCAAGGGATTGGTGGCAGATATGAACACCTTCGGATTTATTTTTGCGTTTCAGGTTTTGCCTACTATTATATTTTTCTCCGCACTTACTTCGGTTCTTTTTTACTTAGGAGTGATCCAAAAGGTAGTTAAGGCCTTTGGCTGGTTGTTATCAAAGTTGTTAAAGATCTCCGGGGCAGAAAGCTTAAGTGTAGCCGGAAATATTTTTCTTGGACAAACCGAAGCCCCTTTGTTGATAAAGGCCTATTTGGAAAAAATGAACAAATCTGAGATGCTTTTAGTGATGATCGGTGGGATGGCAACGGTGGCAGGAGCTGTTTTAGCGGCTTATATAGGCTTCTTAGGTGGTAATGATCCCGTGTTGCGATTGATGTTTGCAAAACACCTGCTCGCAGCATCCGTTATGGCTGCTCCGGGAGCGATAGTCATCTCAAAAATATTATACCCACAAACTGAAAAGATCAATACCGATGTCAAGGTGTCTTCAGATAAAATTGGGAGCAATCTTTTGGACGCGATCGCCAACGGAACCACAGAAGGGTTAAAACTCGCCGTAAATGTGGGCGCCATGCTCCTGGTTTTTATCGCGCTGATAGCACTTATGAATGGAATATTAAGCGGTATAGCTAGCTTCGATGGTTTTTCCATTGAATTCCTTAGTATCGATTGGCACTTCACTTCCTTAAATCAAGTGATCGCTGAAAACACAGCCTATAGTAGCTTTTCGCTCGAATTTCTTCTGGGTTATTTATTTGCTCCGTTAATGTGGCTTATCGGAGTACCAAAAGAAGATATGATGATGATGGGGCAGCTTTTAGGAATTAAACTCGTTGCCAGTGAATTTGTGGGTTATATGCAACTAGCCGATTTAAAGAATGTATCCAACGCCCTCCATCTCAATACCGAAAAATCCATCATCATGGCCACTTATATGCTTTGTGGTTTTGCCAACTTCGCGTCAATAGGCATCCAAATAGGCGGTATAGGGTCTCTGGCTCCCGGACAACGTAAATTATTGTCCAAATTCGGAATGAGAGCATTACTGGGAGGTTCCATCGCTTCTCTTATCTCCGCGACAATTGCGGGAATGATCATTGGGTAAGCGATAAAAATGGTTGATAACTTATAATAAAACCCTTCGATTCAAGTTTTCTAACTACCTCTTGTTTTTTACATTTAGCCAACTAATTTTGATTGACGATGAAGCAATATCACAACCTGATAAAACATGTACTCGAATTCGGTAATGAGAAAAGTGACCGCACAGGAACCGGTACCAAAAGTGTTTTTGGACACCAATTACGTTTTGACCTCAGCGAAGGATTTCCGATGGTCACCACCAAAAAATTACATTTAAAATCCATTATTTATGAATTATTATGGTTTCTCAATGGTGACACCAATATAAAATACCTGCAGGAAAATGGGGTGCGTATTTGGAATGCCTGGGCAGATGACAATGGGGACCTGGGACCGGTGTATGGACATCAATGGCGGAACTGGAACAGTGAAGAGATCGATCAGATATCCGATATTATTCACACCTTAAAAAATAATCCAGACAGCCGGCGAATGTTAGTCAGCGCATGGAATCCCAGTGTGTTACCTGATACTTCAAAAACCTTCTCAGAAAATATAGCCAATGGAAAGGCAGCTTTACCGCCCTGCCATGCTTTCTTTCAGTTTTATGTGGCTGATGGAAAACTTTCTTGCCAACTCTATCAACGAAGTGCCGATATATTTTTGGGCGTCCCCTTTAATATTGCCTCATATGCCCTGTTCACCATGATGATGGCTCAGGTTTGCGATTACCAACCGGGAGACTTTATTCATACCTTTGGTGATGCCCATATTTACAGCAACCATTATGAACAAATAGACCTGCAATTGTCAAGAGAACCACGTCCCCTGCCTAAAATGTTGCTTAATCCAGAAGTAAAGGATATATTTGACTTCAAATTTGATGATTTTACCCTGATCGATTATCATCCACATCCCCACATCAAAGGAGTGGTTGCGGTGTGACTTTAATACCTACTTATGAGAAAATTGCTCTTAATTGCCCTTTTGCTTATTCCCGTTATTGGTTTTTCTCAAAATGAATGGGGAAGTGTAAATAAAACAACGGTGATCTTGAAGGAAATTGCTCCTGTATGGCCGGGATGTGAAGGCAAGACCGGTACTGCCATAAATGATTGTTTTAAACAAAAATTGATCCAACATCTCGGTAAAAATTTTAAATACCCTGCCGAAGCCTATAAAAAGAACGAACAAGGAAAAGTAATCGTTGAAATGTACATCAATGAGCTGGGAAAAGTGGAAATTGAAAGTGTAACCGGCGCTACGAAATTGTTGCGGGACGCAGCCAAAAGGAATGTTAGTTCCATACCAAAAATGGCCAGACCGGGGATGCTTGGAGGAGAGCCCAGAGCTCTTAAATATACCATTCCCATTACATTTAAAACGGGTAAATAAAGCGTTGATAAAAAACAGTATCGCGCTCTTTGTTTCCGGTGTTCAATACAGGAGAGCAAGCAACTTTTCAAGGTCCTTTTCCGAATTATAAAAATGAAAGCTAAGGCGTATTCCCTTACCTCGCAAAGAAACTATTACCTTGTTCTCTTTTAATTTCTGAAATAACGCTGCATCCCCTTTGATATTAAAGATACACGAGTGCAATACCCTATTGGTAACGGCGGGCTCCAGTAGCCCGAGTTTTGTGAATTCTCTTTTCGCTATTTCATTGA